>CAYMFZ010000173.1:0-9620 GCA_964389585.1 uncultured Pirellulaceae bacterium
ATCCACACCAACCACCTGGCCCGTAATCCAACTCGCTTTCTCGCTCAACAAAAACTGAGCCATATTAGCGAGATCATCTACCGTGCCTGTTCGCTTCAATGGGTACTTCGCCCCGAGTGCTTCAGCCTTCTCTTCGTTTGAGAAAAATCGCTGAGTCAAAGACGTGTCCGTCAGTGCCGGCGCGATACCGTTCACTCGAATCGTGGGCGCAAGCTCCGAAGCCAGCGACCGCACGAGCCCTTCAACCGCCCCCTTGGATGCCGCGATCGAAGCATGCGCCGCCATCCCCTGACCAACGGCAACCGTGCTAAACATCAGGACACTGGGTGGATTTCCTGGATTGCTCGCGGCGAACGCTTTCAATCCCGCGGTCGCTGCTTGGATGGCTTTCACTGCCCCAATCACGTTCAATTCGAAATCGTTACGAAACGCTTCCGGCTTCAAACCTCGAAACGATTTCAGATTCAAAGTTCCCGGGCAATAAGCCAAGCCTGCGATCTCAGCAGGCAACATCTCAGCATTGACTTCGTCGACCGACATATCAACTGCAACGTGAGTAACGCCATCCAAACCTCCAAGCTCTTCCGCGGTGCGACTAAGGACGACAACTTGTTTTCCCTCGTCGACCAATCGCTTGACAATCCCCAACCCAATTCCTTTGCTGCCGCCAACAACGACAAAACTTCCGACGCTCATATTTCAATTTCCAATTAAAGTTCAATTCCATCAATAACAGGTGTCCAGCAAACTGCTTCTCACCTGTTACCGACCGGATTGTTCGCGATGACATCACAGCCGACAAGCGAAATTCGAACCATGTTCCCAAGGTTTATAAAAGTTTCCGTCGACGCGCGTCGTCAGCTCGCGTCCCTCAAAAAGCTGTCGACACTTGTCGTCAAAACGATTTCCAAAAAATGAATTGTTGTCGACATCTGTCGACGAAAGAATAATGATCGAACTTCCTATAAAATGTTCACTTCTCGATCGAAAGCGAAAATGACCAACGCAATTCCAGATGGCCAATTGACGCCTACTCAACATGAGATCATGCAGATTGTCTGGAAACATAGACGCGGTGGCGTTTCTGCAGGAGAGATTTGGAAACAAGTCTCGTATTCGCGAGACATTGCAAGAACAACAACGTTGAAGCAGATTGAAAGATTGGAGCAGCGAGGCTGGCTTGCTCGCCAGGATCCACGACCCAACCAAAAAGGATCGGCGATGCGATTTACCGCCACGATCGGACCGCGTCGAGCGCGAGCCATGTTGCTTCAACAATTCGTCAATGACTACTACGAAGGGTCCGCTGCAGAACTGGCCAAGAGCCTTTTGAAATTCAGATGTTTGACGTTGGGCGACATGGGAGAACTTAAACAGTTGCTTGCCGATCGCATGAGCTAATTCTTTCGCTGTCTCGAAGAATGTCCCAAGCCACCCCACGCTTTCAACAAGTTCCCAACTGATTTCACCTAAAATTTGACACTTGTTAGCCGAAGTTATAAGTTGCAACCTCTTTCCAATCGTCTTTTCCTAGGAATGTTCGATGGCACGGCAAGCACTTTCTTTTCGACTTCTGCATCAACTATTCTTTTCAACCCTTTTGGTTGGATTCATTTCAAACTCCGCCATTGCCCAAGACGATGAAGATGAGTTTGTGTTTCCCACCGCGCAAGAAGTCATCGACAAGTACATTCAAGCACTTGGAGGCTACGAAGTTTTGGCCAGCAGGGAAAATGTTCATTACATTTCCAACGGCCATTCATCGCATGGGTCGGTTTTCACCTACGAGGTCTACCAAGCCGAAGGAAAATTCTGTTCCAGATTTGACTATCAAGATGGTCGGATCTTGGAACGCGGAATCCGTACCAACCGGCAACACAACGATGACGGCACGCGAAAAGGATTCGCTTGGGAAACCACCAATGGAGTTTTTCGTGAAATGATCGCGGATGAACGCCAAGAGTATTTACGAAGACGATCGTCCGTGACTTCTGTCACGCGATTGTTTGACTATTACAAGTCAATTGAGTTCGATTCGACTGATGCGATTGACGGTCGCGAAGTAAACGCGCTGATTTTGACTGATCACAATGGAAAAAAAGTCAAACGATACTACGACGTAGAAACGGGATTGTTGCGGCGTCAAGAATGTGAAGAAGCGTTTTCTCACAAGAACATTCACGTCGTTCGCGATTACTACGATTACGAGCAAGTCGGTGAGTACATGATTTCCAAGAAACAAGTCGTGACTCAATCCGACAATTCCGTTTGGACTTACGAGATAGAACTCTACGAAGTCAACACAAAAGTGCCGCGCGAAACCTTCGCCATTCCCAAGCCGATGGCGCTTTCCATCGCCAAAGTCACCGCAGAAGAAAAAGCTAAAGCCGCAGAAAAACTGGCCGCTGCCGAGAAGGCAGATCTTGGCGAACCATCCAGCCCAATTGGCGAAGCACCAGAAACGATCGAACAAACGGAAACCGCCAACATCGACAAATGACGACTTTCATCAGCAAATTCAATAGCAAAACGGATTGGTTGTTCAGCTTGTTCTCGGCTGGAAGTTGTGCACCAGCTACGAGTTAAAACACGATCGTCACTTTGACTGCTGCAACTTTGAGACCTGAGCACGTAGAGAGGCGGCTTCATTCGATTGTCCGTTTGCGTCGAGCTTGTCCGCCAATTCTGTAAGCTCACCAGTGACCGAGACCAAGTTGGCGTTTGGCATTTTGGCTAGTTCCGCTTTCACTGGAACTCGACCGTTTGTCGAAACTTCATGGGAAGAAGAATCAATTCTGATGCCGTCGTTTAGATAGCGCTGTGTGTGCAAGTAAGCCGTTTCGCGATCATATCCTGACTGAACGACAGATTGCCGAATTTGCTCCATCGTTACTCCGGCAGACTTGCAAACTTCACGATGTGTCTCGTAAGCCGTGTTCAGGGAATTGTAGAACTCTTGCAGCTTCTTTGTGATAACTTCTTTGCGTCTCAGCTCGCCTTGTTCTTTCTTGAGCGCAGCGACTGTTCGATCTGCGATCAGCTTTAGCTTGTCAATGGAAATTGATCTCCCGTTTTTCTCAATTTTTCCAGTTGAACTCGCTTCATCCAACAACGGCTTCAACTTTGAAAGATTCTGTTTCTGTTTCTCAATTCTCAACTGACTCTCTTCGATTTTTTCAGCGTAGCGATCGGCCAGAATTTTCAACTGAATTCGCGTCTCTCGAATGCCCTTATCAGCCTTCGATCCATCTGCAATTAATTCGTCAAGCGAACGTTCAACTGGTTGCTCAGCTAATTTCTGTTGCATTTGTTGAGCGACTGAAGCATCTGAAGCATCTGAAATCGCTTCGAGAAAAACCGGATTTGCAGATCCGGTTTGAGCAACCAACTGCTGAGTACTGAACAACGAAACGCATAAGCAAACGCCTGAACCAAAACGTAAAATCGCTCGACTAAGATTCATAACGTCTTCCTTGTAGTTGTCTGAATTTTGGCTAAACGGCACCTTCGATCCGTATCTTCGATTTTTTTCATGAGCCAAACAACATCAATTGCCGTGCTTGCAACATCGACTAATCTGTTTGGTGACCTTCCAACCTTCAGGAACTAAGCGGACTTGGCGTGGTCGTTTCGTGGCAGGCACGGAGCAGTACCGAGCCAGTTCGGCTTTGTGTAGAATCTGATGAGACGCGAGAGACATCAGCAAAAAACTTTGGAACGTTGTTTGAAATGCGAAACTGGCTAAACACTCTTGTCTTGATTTGGTTTCCATTAGTTCTCGTCAACGCCACATTGCAAGCACAAGACGAAGTCGATTTTTCGCGCGACATCCTCCCCATCCTTTCCGACAACTGCTTTACTTGTCACGGTCCTGATGCCGCAACTCGAGAAGGCGGATTCCGATTGGACGTCAAGGAAAGTGCGTTCGGAGAAGCCGACTCAGGATCGCATCCGATCGTTGCTAGTGATTCGAGCGCAAGTGAAATTCTCGCGCGAATGCGTTCCGACGACGAATCGGAAGTCATGCCGCCGCCGGACCAAGTGAAACGTCCTAGTGCCAAACAGATTGAGTTAATCGAGCGTTGGATCAAACAGGGGGCGGATTGGAAAGAGCATTGGGCGTTCATTTCGCCAAAACGACCGGAGCTACCCGAAGTTAAAAACCTTTCGCCAACTCAGCAATCTTCAACTCAGAAGTCATCGAAAAATCAGACTTGGCCTCGCAACGGCATCGACAATTTCGTCTTGGCGAAACTGGAACGATTTGGGAAACAGCCCTCTGCTGAAGCGAGCAAAACGACACTGGTCCGCCGACTGTATCTTGACCTGATTGGATTGCCACCCTCACCGGACCAAGTCGACGCTTTCTTAAATGACTCATCGGAGGATGCATACGAGCGACTGGTGGATCAACTTTTACAGTCGCCCCACTACGGCGAACACATGGCGACGTTTTGGTTGGATGCCGCGCGGTTTGCCGACACCAATGGCTATCAAAATGACTTTCGTCGCAGCATGTGGCTGTGGCGAGATTGGGTCATCAACGCCTACAACGACAACATGCCGTACGATCAGTTCACCATCGAACAACTGGCTGGTGACATGCTGCCCGATGCGACGCTTGAACAAAAAATCGCTAGTGGCTTTAACCGCAATCATCGAAGCAACACCGAAGGCGGTTCAATCAATGAGGAATGGCTGGTTGAGAACGTTGTTGACCGAGTTGAGACGACTTCGACCGTATTCCTTGGTCTGACCATGGGATGTGCGCGTTGCCACGATCACAAGTTCGACCCGATTTCACAGCGCGAGTTTTATCAATTCTTTGCTTATTTTCATAACGTTGACGAACGAGGCGTTTATACGGAAAAGCGTGGCAACGCAGGGCCGACGGTTTCCGTCCCAACACCTGAATTCAAAAAGCGCAAAAGCGAATTGGAAACTAAGCTTGCCTCGCAGCAAGTTTTGCAAGAGCAACAACGCGAAGAAATCTTGAGCCTGAAGAAAAAGAAGGAAGAGGCAATCACCAAGTCTCTCACGCCTGATGTTTCCGGCGAAGTGCTTACTCTTTTCAATCGCTCTTTGCCGATAAAGCCTGAAACATTGAGCGACACGCTAGGTAGCCTTCAAGAAGCCGACAGGATTAAAGACAGTCTTGTTGGAAATGCTGTTGAACTAACAGGGAACAACGATCATATCGACCTCGGTTCTGTATTTGACTTTGATGCGACGAAGAACTTCTCAGTTTCGGCTTGGATCAAGCCGACAAAATTCGGGGCGATCGTTAGTCGTATGGACGATGCCAAAGACTATCGAGGTTTCGACATGTTGATCATGCCCGATGGTCGGTTGAATGTTCACTTGATACACAAATGGCCAAACAATGGAACCAAAATTACCAGCCAATTGAAGATTCCAAAAAACCGCTGGTCGAACATTTTAGTAACGTGCTCCGCCCCTGGAAAAGCGAAAGACATTCAGATCTTTTTCAACGGCCAGCCAATTCCACATACGACCGACAGTGATTCATTAAACGGTTCAACGTTGACGGATCACCCTGTTTGGGTTGGCTTGCGCGCGAAAACGCCAGCGTTTGCCGGACAGATATCCGACTTGAGAATATGGCCAGTAGCTTTGGAACTGGACGCCATCCAACGAATTCACAAACAAACTTTGGAACACATGATTGTTTCAACAATTGGGAAACGCTCCGAAGAACAACAGACTGAAATCAATCGTCACTACACTTTTTCATCAACCATCGAATCCGAAATTGAGATTCACAAAACCCAGCGTGAAATTGAAGAACTCAACAAACAACTACCAACGACGATGGTGATGAAAGAACTCGACAATCCGCGTCAAACCTATGTCTTAAACCGCGGCGTCTATGATCAGCCAGACAAAGAACAGCCCGTTTCGTCGGCCATTCCTGGACTATTCAAGTCAGCGAAAACTCCAACCAATCGACTCGAACTTGCTCGCTGGCTGGTTGACGGCAACAACCCACTAACTGCCCGCGTGGCCGTCAATCATTTTTGGAATCGTTACTTTGGAAGCGGGCTCTTGAGCACTCCCGATAATTTTGGGGTTCAAAGCCCTCCGCCATCTCACCCTGAATTGTTGGATTGGCTGGCTTGTGAATTCGTTGATTCAGGCTGGGACATGAAGGCGATGCAACGCTTGATTGTGACAAGTGCAACGTATCGGCAATCATCCGACGCGACAACAACAGCCTACAACGATGATCCAGATAACACTTGGCTTTCTCGTGGACCACGATTTCGCCTGCCCGCTGAGTCGCTTCGAGACAACGCGCTTGTGATCAGCGGATTAATGACTGCCAAAATTGGTGGGCCTTCCGTCAAGCCTTACCAACCCGAGGGTTTGTGGGCTGAGCTTGCTGGTGGCGCCGGCGAACCACCTTACAAACAATCAGCTGGCGAAGACCTGTATCGACGATCGCTTTACACCTATCGAAAGCGAACTGTACCGCACCCAACGGTAACGACGTTCGATGGAGTTGGTCGCGATATTTGTTCCGTTGCCAGAGACCGAACCAACACTCCACTCCAAGCGTTGGCTCTTCTCAATGACGTCACGTATGTTGAAGCAGCGATCCACCTCGGTATTCAAGCCATCGAGTCGAGCAAACTGCATGACGAGCGATTGAAGTTCGCTTTTCGAAGGGCCACAAGTCGCTGGCCCGACGCATTCGAACTGAAGACTCTGTCATCCGCATTTGAAAAATACGAATCGCATTTCGAGGCTGACCCAAGTGCCGCAAAACAATTTCTTGAAACGGGTGAAGCCAATCCTAAAACCGATTTGGATCCCATTTCCTTGGCAGCTTACGCGTCGGTCTGCGGGGTAATTTTAAATTTAGACGAAGTGATCACGCGGGAATAGCGATTCAACATTTAGTAGACCAGCTTGCCATGAACCAACTTGAAACCACACTGAAATTTAATCGACGTCAATTCATGACCGCCGCGGGAATGGGCATGGGTGCCGTTGCGTTCAACGCAATCAATCCGCAGTCCGCGTTCGCCATGGAAAACGAACTACCGCACCATGCCGCCAAAGCCAAACGCGTCATCTATATGTTTCAGTCTGGCGCACCGTCGCAGTTCGAAACGTTTGACTACAAACCAGGTTTGATGGATCTTCAAAAAACCGAGTTGCCAGATTCCATCCGACAAGGCCAACGGTTAACCGGCATGACGAGCGGACAAAAGAGCTTTCCGATCGCCCCGTCGAAATTTCCGTTTCAACAGCACGGAGAATCAGGCGCTTGGATCAGCGACCTACTCCCCTACACTGCCAAAATCGCCGACGACATGTGCATCATCAAGTCGATGAAAACGGAGGCGATCAATCACGATCCTGCCATCACGTTTTGCCAAACCGGATTTCAGTTGGCGGGGCGGCCAAGCATCGGAGCCTGGATTGCCTACGGTTTGGGTAACGCAACGGAAGACTTGCCGGCTTACCTGGTTCTGGTTTCACGCGGGACGGGTCGGGCTGCGGGGCAACCACTTTATGACCGACTTTGGGGCAGTGGATTTCTGCCTGGCAAACATCAAGGCGTAAAATTTCGTAGCGGCAAAGAGGCTGTGCTTTACTTGAAAAATCCATCGGGTTGCACAACCCAACTGCGACGCGACATGCTAGACGACATCGCGGCGCTCAACCGACACAAGCTTCAAAAAACTGGCGATCCCGAGATTGAAACCAGAATCTCTCAGTACGAGCAAGCCTTTCGCATGCAAGCTTCGGTGCCTGAATTGACGGACATTTCTGACGAGCCGGATCATGTGCTTGATCTTTATGGTCCAGACGTTCGCAAGCCAGGAACCTACGCGAGAAATTGTTTGTTGGCACGTAAGATGGCCGAGCAAGGCGTTCGTTTTATTCAGCTGTACCACATGGGTTGGGACCAGCACGACAACCTACCCGATCACATGTCAAAGCAATGTAAAGACACGGATCAGGCTTCTGCTGCGTTGGTCACTGACCTGAAGCAACGCGGATTGTTGGAGGATACGCTAATCGTTTGGGGCGGCGAGTTTGGACGAACCGCTTATTGCCAAGGACAATTCACCGATACTTCTTACGGTCGGGATCACCATCCTAGAAATTATTCAATCTGGCTGGCGGGTGGCGGTATCAAGCCCGGTTTGACTTACGGACAGACTGATGATTTCTCGTACAACATTACTGAAAAACCGGTCGAGGTCTTCGACTTGAACGCCACGATTTTGCATCAGTTGGGAATTGATCACAAACGTTTGACGTATCGGTTTCAGGGTCGTGACTATCGCCTGACCGACGTTCACGGCAAGGTGGTGACTGACATTCTCGCGTAGCGCGAATCCTAGTCGTGATTTAGGCTTCCAGCCTGAGTCGTATGCTGAAGTTCGCTGAATTAAAACGCATTCTCAGGCTGGAAGCCTAAGACATTTAAGCTCTTAATCCACTACCACGCTCTAATTATCGTTCTCGCTTCAATGGCGTGGAAGCGGATTCTCGCACGACGAAAATCTGCGGTGACTTGATGAACTCCACCAGTCTAGCCTCAACTCTCTGTGTTATCTCTTCAGTTGATTGGCCTTTGACTGAGACCGTGCCGACTAACGGCATGGAGATGGTGTGATCAGACCGAACGACGACACGGCGATTGAGCGTAGCGTCCGTGAGTGACTCAACTAATAAGACTTCGCCCGGCTCAACGGGATGGGAAGCCGAGGGCGGAACAGTTGAGCTTATGCTGCGATTTTCTGGTTGGGCAGCCGTCATCGGTTCTTCTTGCTTGGCCGCTTTCTCGATGTCATTCGATCGAGCAGCAATTCGTTTCAAATTCAAACGCGCTTCGACGGCTTTCGCCTCGGCTTCATGCTTCCGAGCAGTTAAGTCGTGCTTATCGCCAACGTGCTGGGAATTTGCTTGAGCCGTGTACGACTTCAGCATCAATTCCCAATAAACTTTCGAATCTTCTTTTGAGTACACACCGGGTTCGTCATCTCCGTCAGATTTCATCCCAGCGAGTTCGCTATCATCCCGCATCACATTTGGCACGCGAGCTTCCGAGGTGGGATCAGTCGGCTGACTGGCAGGTTGTTGCCCAAACGTTGAATCAAACTCTCTTAATGCACCTGCAACCGTTTCGTCTTTTGCTGTGTCCGATACCGAATCAATTTCTACAGAAGAAATCGCTCTGTCCACTTTTTCTTGTTGGTTAGATCCAATCGTTGAAACAATCTCATCGCCTGCAAGGGAACCCAACTCCGTTTGCTGAGCGATCAAAACCAACGGAACACAAACCGCCAAAGCGATACTCGCTGCCAGAGAAAGAGACTTGATGATGGTTGCCGTTTGCATACTGAGAACTCCCGTGTTGGAAATCGTTTGAACGAGATGCACACCATTGCCAACAGAGATCGTTGGGTTGAGTCCGCTGCAATGTTGAAGCGTCGAAGAGATTAACGGCTCAGAGATAACGGACTGGGCATTGACCGTTGAAGCACCCAGCATCCCAATCGCAACTGACGTCATTAATCCACTGCGAATCAAACGCCGACGAAGGAGGTTTCTTCCGCGGGCAAGTGCGGCTTTTACGC
>CAYMFZ010000174.1:0-9616 GCA_964389585.1 uncultured Pirellulaceae bacterium
TTTACAGTCGGATGCTGAAGTGCGGTGGAGTCTTTAAAGACTTGGGCCAAGTATGCCATTCAAAGACGGCGGCCTATCCATAATGGTTCTTGGCGGGCCGATTAGGCAATTCGTAACATTCGAACCCGTTGCGATGAAGAAAAAACGTTCATCAAACAAAGGAAATAGCGAAAATCGGGTTAGATGCTATCGCAATGAAGTTAAAGCCGTACAATTTAGGCTTCTCATACACTTTTCCCAATAATTCTAGGATGCAGATGAGCAGAATAGAAAAGCCCATCGACATTTTGCTGGTCGAAGATAGTGCGACTGACGCAGAATTAGCGCTCGAAGCTTTTCGCCGCGGAAACATTCGAAATAACGTTCATCACGTTTGTGATGGCGAACAAGCCCTCATGTTTTTGCGACGAGAGGAAGGCTACACAGACGCCCCTCGTCCCGACTTGATCCTACTTGATCTCAATATGCCGAAAGTCGATGGCAGAGAAGTTCTTCGACAAATTAGGACTGACGATTCATTGAAGGTCATCCCTGTGGTCGTTCTGACGACTTCGACTCATGACAGAGATATTTTGGAATCGTATGGATTGGCAGCCAATAGCTACATCGTCAAACCAGTTGACCTCGACAATTTTTTCGAAGTCGTTTGGCAGATCAACAACTTTTGGCTTCAAGTCGTAACTTTACCGCCGACAACATGATAGGCACCCCATGACTCCTTCGAACTCAAATCGTCCAACTTTTGTAGTAGGAATTGGTGCGTCAGCAGGCGGCTTGAAACCGATCGAAGACTTTTTTGATCATATGCCGATTGCGACTGGCATGGCGTTTGTCATCGTCCAGCATTTATCTCCTGACTTTAAAAGTTTGATGGATGAACTACTTGCGCGTCATACCGATATGGCGATTCATAAAGTCAGCAACGGCGTACAGATCGAAGCTAACTCGATCTATTTGATCCCACCAGAAAAAAACATGGTGATGTCCGACGGCAAACTTTTGCTGACTGACAAAGAATCCGAACGCAGTTTGAATCTTCCGATCGATATCTTTTTTCGGTCGCTTGCCAAAGACGCTGGTGAGAACACGGTCGCGATCATCTTGTCCGGAACAGGCAGCGACGGTTCAAGAGGGATTAAGGACGTGCGCGAGGCTGGCGGCTTGATCGTGGTTCAAAACATCGAGACTGCGGGCTTCGATGGAATGCCTCGGGCTGCGATTGGCACTGGCGTTGTCGACTTGATTTGCCCGCCATCAGAGATGCCGGACCAACTGATTGCCTATGTGAATAATGGTGATCGCTCGGCAGTTCAACAATCTGAATTTCCTGGAGACGGAAATCATGACGAGTCGACGTTGCTTCGCGTTTTCCGTTTGTTCCGGCAACGACACAACGTTGATTTTTCGCTTTACAAGCCAGCGACGATCAATCGTCGTCTTGAAAGGCGAGTGCGGATGAGCGGCATTCCCAGCTTGGAGGAATACGTCAATTTTGTTGAGTCTGACCAGGAAGAATGTGAGTCACTTTTCCGAGACCTTTTAGTCGAGGTAACACACTTTTTTCGAGATCCTCAAGCCTTCCAACGGCTTCGCGACGATGTGATTCCTGAGCTTATTGAACGAGCGGATGACGCCAATGAAATCCGTGTTTGGGTTTGCGGATGTGCGACAGGTGAAGAAGCCTACTCAATGGCGCTACTCCTTGCTGAAGGAATTGAAAAGAGCGAACGCAAGCTTTCCTTCAAAGTGTTTGCGACTGACGTTCATAGAAAATCTCTAGAAATCGCGAGTACGGGATTCTATCCAGTCTCCGCGATGGACAGCGTGCCACCAGAATTTCATGCAAAATATTTTGTGAAGAACAATGGCATTTGCAACATCCGGCGAGAGATTCGCCAACGTGTAATTTTTGCTGCCAACGATATCACTCGCGATCCGCCGTTCACAAGAATTGACTTGTTGACGTGTCGCAACGTTTTGATCTACCTCGAGCCAAGAATTCAAAAGCGAATTCTCTCGATGTTTCATTTTGGATTGAAACCCAAAGGCATTCTCTTGCTGGGGCCAAGTGAAACCGTTGGCGATTTGGCGAATGAGTTTGAACAAATTGATCGCCATTGGCGGATCTACCGAAAACGTCGAGACATTAGGCTACCTGAGTCGACACGAATGCCGCTCGCCCCTGTTTTAAGAACAGTTGTCAATGAACAAGTCCAGCCCTTTGTTGGTCAGGTCACTTCGCCTCAAACAAGTCAGTCTTGGCTCAACACAGCCTACGAAGACCTCTTAGCCAAACACGTTCCACCTAGTTTTTTGATCAATGAGTTCAACGAGTTGGTGCATTGCTTTGGCTCTGCGCGAAAACTGCTTTCGCCACCTGAAGGAAAAGCCACCAACGACGTTGTCAAAATGTTGGACCCGGCGTTGGGGGTTGCCGTCAGCGCCGCCATTCATCGCGCCCGATCGGAAAACATCCCGATCATTTACAAAGGGATCAGAACGTCGGTCGGTGATGAGGACGAGCGTCTTTACCAGGTAACAGTAGAACCTTATCAAAAGACAAACCAACGTCTCTACTTGGTTGCGTTAGAAGAAACGGAAAAAGTCCCGACCATTGAGCGGGTCGTTGAGGACTTTCAAGCCGACACTCGATCGGTCGAACGAATTGGACAACTTGAACGCGAGTTGAACTACACTCGCGAAACGCTACAGGCGACCGTTGAAGAACTCGAGTCGAGCAACGAAGAGCTTCAAGCAACCAACGAGGAGTTGATCGCTTCCAACGAAGAACTTCAGTCGACTAACGAAGAGTTGCATAGTGTCAACGAAGAACTGTACACGGTTAACTCCGAGCACAAGCAGAAGATTGAAGAGTTAACCGAGCTAACAAGTGACATGGATAACTTGTTACGGAACACTGAAATTGGAACGATCTTTCTCGATCAAAATTTCAACATTCGAATGTTCACGCCTTCGATTACTGCTGGGTTCAACGTTTTGGATCAGGATGTTGGTCGGCCGATCGATCACATTGCCTACAAGCTTGACAGCCCCAACTTGCTTCAAGATGCGGCCGCTGTTTTGAACACCGGTACTCCGCGGGAAACGGAAGTTCGCGGCAAGGATGGCGTTGCTTACCTACAAAGGATCCAACCGTATCGCGTTGAAAACGAAATCGGCGGAGTTGTTCTGACGCTTACTGACATCTCTGCCATTAAAGAAGCTGAAAAAGCAAGAGCGACGATGTTGACGCTGGCGGAGGTCAGCCAAGAGTTGCCTGATTTTGCTTATGCCGTCTCGCACGACCTTCAAGCTCCGCTTCGACACATCAGTCAGTATTCGGAAATTCTTGATGCGGCGATTGAGTCGAAGAACCAATCGAGCATGTCAAAATCCAATCAGATTATTAAGTCCAGTACTTCAAAACTACGGACAATGATCGATGGCTTGTTGGCGTATTCGCGAATCAACTCTTTGGGTCGAGACTTTGAAAAAGTCGATCTTTCAGTTTCCTTCGCCGAAGCCGTTGCTGAACTTCAGGCGGCGATCGACGTAAACAACGCTTCGATTGAGATTGAATCTGAACTTCCAACGGTGATGGGCGATTCGGATCAGTTGAAGCTTTTGTTTTTTCACTTACTCGATAATGCGTTGAAGTATCGAACGGAAACAGATCCCGTCATCAAATTGGAATGTCTGACAAAAGACAATCAATTCGAAATTCACTTCCAAGACAACGGAATTGGAATCAACGAGAGATACTCTGACGATATATTTACGATTTTTAAACGATTAGGCGTCAAGGATAACGCACCGGGGGCAGGCGTTGGGCTTGCGATTTGCCGGCGTATCGTGCTTCGCCATCATGGAAGAATTTGGGCGACTGCCAATGAAGATGGCGGTCTTGTTGTTTGTTTTACAATCTCAAAACCAGAAGAATGGACGGTCGAATCTGCAGTTACTGACTCAAATTTTCAATCAAATATGAGCAAAGATGTCAATTGACATAGAAGACGCAGCCAGCGGCGACTTAAAGCCTGACGAATTGCAGTTTGTCGTGGGAGTTGGATCCTCGGCTGGCGGATTGAAATCACTTGAGAAGCTGTTCAAGAATGCACCGATCAGCAAGCGTACTGCGTTTGTTGTGGTGCAACACTTGTCGCCCGATGCAAACAGCTCTCTCGACGAGATTCTCAGTCGCTACACAGATCTCAAAGTCGTTACGGTAACTGAGGGCATGGCGTTGACCGCCAAGACGATTTTCCTCATCCCACCTGGCAAGGAAATTCGACTCGATGGAAATTTGTTCGTGGTTTCTCATCTTGACCGTGATCAAATTGCTCGTCCGATTGATGTGTTTTTTACTTCGCTTTCGGACAACTACGGTTCACGAGCGATTGGAATCGTGCTTTCAGGCACCGGCAGTGATGGTTCTGCGGGTATCAGGAACATCAATTCTGTTGGCGGAACCACAATCGTCGAGTCACCCACGACTGCCCAATTTGACGGCATGCCCAAAAACGCGATTGCGACTGAATGTGTTGACTATGTTTTGGCCGCTGACGAAATATCTAAGTGGCTCAAAATGCAGTTTGATTTTCCAGACGAGAAAATCCAACCCGAGGAAGAGTTAGACCAAGAGGTTTTGTCAGGTATTAATTTGATCTTTTCATTGCTGTCCAAACGGCATGAAATTGATTTTTCTTACTACAAGCCCTCCACGGTTGCGCGACGAATTGAGCGTCGACAACAAATGAATCGTCATACGTCGATTCAAGAGTACGCGAGGCAAATCGAAGAGAACGTCGTCGAGCTGGATCTGCTTTACCATGACCTGCTGATTGGCGTCACAAAATTTTTCCGAGACACAGAAGGCTTCAATGCTTTGGAACGTGCGCTGCAGGAAAAGATCTCAGCTTTGCCCCGAAACGAGTGCTTTCGCGTTTGGGTATCAGGATGTGCGACGGGTGAAGAACCCTATTCCATCTCAATGTTGGTTTTTGAGATTTTCACCGCTCTAGATAGGTCTCCTAATTATAAGATTTTTGCTACGGATGTTCATGAGGGAGCGCTTCAACACGCATCCAAAGCGCTTTACACGTCTGAGTCGTTGGAATTTGTAAGCAACGAGCGGCGGACCAAGTTCTTCGACCAAGAGTCTGACCAGTACTTTCGTGTTAACAACAATCTGCGACGCAATATGGTGTTCGCACGCCACAACGTTATCCAAGACCCGCCGTTCACGCGAATGGACGTTGTTACGTGTCGCAACCTGTTGATTTACTTTCGCAACAAAGCTCAACAACGAAGCATCGCCTCATTTCATTTTGCCCTCAAACGAGACGGAATCATGATGCTTGGTGCAAGCGAATCACCGGGCACTTTGGCCAGCGAATTCGAAGTCATTGATGAAACGTGGAAGGTTTATTCCAAGGTCAGAGACCTGCCCACGATGATTCATCAAACCGATCAGGCGCGTCCGTCTTCATTGGAATCGCCTCGCAAACTGGTTAATTTGCTCAACCGGGATCGCCCCGAATCCATGAGCTTTACGAGCTTGCTGGAGGGCTATGATCTCGTTTTGCGGGAGTTTGTTTCGTGCGGCCTGTTGCTTGAAAGCGAAAAAAACATCATGCATGTTTTTGGAAACGCCAATCGCTTTTTAACTAACCCTTCAGGTCGCTTTTCTGGCAACTTGATGAACTTTCTCGAAGGCGATGTAAAGGTTTCGGTTGCCGCAAGTTTAATCAGATCGAGCAAAGAGCCAGGAGTTGAAGTCCGGCTTCAGAATCTTGAGCTTCCCGTTGGCGATGAAACCGAGATTGTTGATATTTCAGTAAAAGCACTCTCAGGCGGATCTCTTAAAACGTTTATTTGGTTTGTGAAAATTGATCCGTCAAGCATCAGTGCTGAAGAACTTGAAACAGAAAATGTGATTCAAATTGATCGCACGAGCGACGCGTACGCTTCACTTGAATCGGAACTTGATTACACCAAAGAAAGCCTTAGCGCGACGATTGAAGAGTTAGAGACGACCAACGAGGAATTACAAGCAGCCAACGAACAGTTGGTCGCTGCGAATGAAGAACTTCAAAGCACGAACCAAGAACTCCATAGTGTCAATGAAGAGCTTTATTCTGTGAACGCTGAGAACCAGCGGCGTATCGACGATTTGGAAGAGATGACCGATGACGTTGACAACTTGTTGGCCTGCACGGATATCGGCACAATTTTTCTGGACTCGAAACTATCGATTCGAAAATTCACACAAGCGGCTTCTGAGTACGTAAAACTTTTGCCATCTGATATCGGTCGGGATATCTCGGATTTTGCAACGCATCTCGATTTCCCTGGTTTGTTTAATCGGATTCGGGAGGTCACAAAATCAGGCATGCCTTACACCAAAGAAATTGATGACGATGGCCAAATTGTGATGGTCAGAATTCTGCCGTATATGAGTGGTAAAAATATTAAAGGAAGCATTGTAAACTTCATTAAGTTGTCGGACAGCTCCAACGCTAATAGCTCGTGACTGTTCTTCATGCGGCAACAAGACCGTTTAAAATGCGCTCGTAAAATCTTATCAGGACGAACGAACAATGAATGGCCCGGACGGATCCCCGACACCTGTTGAGTTTGACGATCCCCAACTCGTCGTTGTAGGAATTGGCGCCTCTGCTGGAGGCGTCGAAGCCCTTGAGCACTTGTTTTCTGTGATGCCCGATTCAATGGGAATGGCCTACGTTGTCGTTCAGCATTTGTCGGCTGACTTTGAGAGCTTGATGCATCAAATTATTGGTCGTCGCACCAAGATGACGGTCGAAGCGATCACCGAAGGCGTAAAGGTCAAGGCCAACCGCGTCTACGTCCTTCCTGGTGGCAAAGACGTTACGATTAGGAAGGGACGTTTGCGACTCGAAGAGCGCAACTCCGCTCGCGGGTTTCATCACCCAATCAATCACTTCTTTTCGTCACTCGCAGAAGACGTTGGCCCAAACTCGATTGGAATTGTTCTGTCGGGAACCGGCTCAGACGGAAGCAACGGCATCTTGAAGATTCACGATGCAGGTGGATTGGTTGTGGTTCAAAGCGAACAATCTGCGAAATTCCACGGCATGCCTCGGTCAGCGATTAATACGGGAATTGCCGATTCAATTGCAACCGTTGGCGAAATTCCCAATGTCTTGATTCGATTCAGTGAACTCTTTCGTTCCGAAGCCCCTGGCTCCCGCAGTGATCTGTTTGCAAACGAAATGTATGAAGAGAAGCGATTTTTGCATCTCCTGCATAGTTCGTTTGTAATTGATTTCGATGAGTATAAGACTGCGATGTTGGGGCGCAGAATCGAACGCAGAATTCTTTTGACGCACGCGACAAGTTTGGCGGCTTATTTGAAGCGGTTGGAATCCGACCCAGCCGAATTGAACAGCCTGTACTCGGACCTTCTGATTGGCGTAACGGAATTTTTCCGTGACCCGGAGGCGTTTCGAGAACTCAAAAAAGTTGTGCTGCCTGAGCTGATTGAAAACGCTGACGCCAATGGAATCAGAATTTGGATCGCGCCTTGCGCAACGGGTGAAGAAGCCTATTCCATCGCGATGCTAGTTGATGAATATTTGCGAGAGTCGGGCCGGAGCATCACGGTCAAGATTTTTGCGACCGACGTCAATCAAGATTGTATTGATTTCGCCAGCCAAGGCGTTTATCGCGAAGAGTTTCTCGTCAACGTCAGCAAGAAGCGGCGTGACATGTATTTCCGAGAAGACACTCACGGATTTCGGGTAAGTCGTCACCTTAGAAAGATGGTTGTGTTTGCCAAACACAATGTCTTGGTCGACGCACCCTTTACTAAGATTGATTTAGTTTGCTGTCGAAACTTACTGATCTACTTCAAACCGGAAGCGAAACAAAAAGCGCTTTCTCTTTTCAATTTTGCACTTAAGCCAGAGCGCTTCCTGTTTCTTGGCCCAAGTGAAACGCCATCGCAATTAGAAAACGAATTTGAAGTTGTCAGTGGCGTTTGGCGGTTCTACCGAAAGGTCGCCTCGGTACGACTTGGCTCAGTTCGCATTGTCAAACCACCCGCCAAGAATGAAGCTTCTGGCGGAACCGTTTCTGATGTTGCACAACTGAAAAGATCTGCCGCGTTGATGCCGATCTACGATGGCTTGCTCACGAAGTTCATGCCATCGAGTTTGCTGATTGATCAACACCACGAAGTGCTTCATATTTTCGGTGACGCCAATCAGTTTTTGGGACTTCAATCGGGTCGCCCCACAACCCAACTTTTCCAATTGCTTCCGTCTAATTTTCTGACGGCGGTCAAGAATGGCTTAAAGCGGATCAAGATCGAATCGAAGCCCGTGGTTTTCTCTGGCATCAAGCTCAACGATCAGCCGGAGTCGCCAACTTTTCGAATTTCGGTTGAACTGGTTGAATCGAATCAAAAATCGCCAAGCTATTTGATCGCTTTTGAAGAGTCGGTTAGGTCCAAAGAGTCTACCTCGTCTTATGACTCAATGGATAACGACCAAGTTTTGCAACTTAAGGACGAATTAGAAAGCACTCGCGAGAGTTTGCACGCAACCATTCTTGATTTGAAGTCCGCAAACGAGGACATGCAATCGACCAATGAAGAGTTGATTGCTGCCAATGAAGAGTTGCAATCCACTAATGAAGAGTTGCACAGCGTCAACGAAGAACTTTATACGGTTAACTCCGAGCACCAGCGGAAGATCACCGAGTTGACGGAAATGACGGACGACATGGATAACCTGCTTGATAGCATCCAGGTCGACACCATATTCCTTGATCGCGAGCTTCGCGTTCGAAAATTCACTTTGGGCATTGCCAATACCTTTCGCTTGCTCCCTCAGGATATTGGGCGACACTTTGACACTTTCAATCATGAACTTAACCATAGCAACGTGGTTGGACTTGCCAAACAAGTTTTGGAAACGGCTCAACCGCATGAGGAAGAAGTTCCTGACATGACGCAGAATTGGTATTTGATGCGAATTCTGCCTTACAACTCTCGCGGCAAGATTGACGGTGTTCTGATTACGCTCGTTGACATTACGACGATCAAAGAAACAGAGAGTCGGCTGGCAGAACTGTCTGAGATTGTTCAAGTTTCTGACGATGCGATCTTCCGAATTGCCCACAACGGCGACATTCGGACTTGGAATCAGGGTGCACGAAAGCTCTTCATGTGCGACTCCGAGGATATCATCGGCAAAAACATTAGCACGTTGAGTCTTGATGACGAAGGTCGCAGTACGATCGCAGATGCGCTTCGACGAATTTCGCAAGGCGAGAAGATCAAGCACTTTGAATTGAAAGCCGTTCGTCGAAATGGAGTCGCGATTGACGCCCACCTTTCTTTGGCGCCAATCTATGAAGTAGACGGCACACTGGGTGGTGGCTCTGTCGTATTGCGTGACATTTCCGCTCAGAAACAAACTCAGATTCAAGTTCAACAAGAAGTGAAACGCCGAGACCAATTTCTCGCCATGCTATCCCATGAACTTCGCAATCCGATTGCCGCCATCGTCAGTTCGCTTGCGGTTCTCGAGTCGACCGATCCAACTTCAACTAAAAAGGAAATTGCGATCGG
>CAYMFZ010000175.1:0-3655 GCA_964389585.1 uncultured Pirellulaceae bacterium
TCTTAAAAGGTTAATGTACGGATGGCAAAACGACACAAAAAGTTCGCAGTCTTGTTTCTGGTCGCGATACTAACACTTGGCTTTGAAAGTCATTCCACCGTAGCACAGACCGCATCGGATTCTCAAGCGGAGAGTCTCTGGACTCGCAACCAAGGCTCGGATTGGGCGACTTTCCTTGGCCCGACTGGCGATGGCAAGTCAACGGAGACTGGGATCCTCAAGGACTGGAGCGCAGGAAAGCTGAAAATTGTTTGGCGAATGAAGACCGGAGACGGATATGGAATGGGATCCGTTGCCAATGGCAGGTTTTATCATTTCGGCCGTTACAACGATCAGGCGACGTTGAAGTGCCTTAACGCCGAAACTGGAAAACAGCTTTGGGGGTTTGCTTACGCCTCTGATTACGTTGATCTGTTTCAGTATGACAGCGGCCCAAGAGCAAGTCCGGTCATTAACGATGGTCGCGTGTACATCTACGGCGTCGAGGGAATGTTGCATTGTCTTGATGCAATATCTGGTGACGAGATTTGGAAGCTTGATACCGAGAAGAAATTTGGCGTGATCCAAAACTTTTTTGGCGTCGCGAGTACGCCGGTCGTTTTTGAGGACTTGCTAATCGTCATGATCGGTGGGAGTCCGGGTGAATCAAAGAAAGTTCCTCCACGCGCATTGGATCGAGTGGTTGCCAACGGCACTGGCTTGGTTGCCTTGGACAAAAAGACTGGTGAGATTAAGTATCAAGTTGTTGATGATCTGGCCAGCTATTGCTCACTTAAGCTTACAACACTCAATGATCAGCCCACTTTGTTGGCTTGGATGCGCGACTCCTTGTATGCGGTCGAGCCTGCTAATGGCAAAGTTCGATTTGAGTTTCCTTGGCGGGCAAGAATTCTCGAAAGTGTGAATGCGAGTTCGCCTGTTGTTCGCGACAATCAAGTTTTAATTTCCGAATGCTATGGCAAGGGATCGATCCTGTTGGAATCAGAGTCCGGTACGAAGCCGAGTGTCGTTTGGAAAGACGCGAATGTTCGAGACAAGGCCCTAGAAGCACATTGGAATACTCCGATCGTCGTTGGCGATTCTTTGTTCGGTTGCAGCGGTCGTCATTCTGCTCAGGCGGAGCTTCGATGCGTCGATTGGGCCACGGGAAAAGTCCATTGGAAACAGCGTGGACTGACGCGCAGTTCCTTAACTTACATCGATGGTCACTTCGTTGTCGTTGGTGAACAGGGGCAGTTCTTATTAATCGAGGCAACGAAAGACGCATACCGAGTCGTGACTCGATACGAGCCAGGTGAGGGAGCCAATCAGGTAAAATTCAAAACACCTTGCTGGGCAGCTCCCATCATTTCGCATGGATTGCTGTATGTTCGCGGAAAAGATGAACTTGTCTGTTTCGAATTGATAAAGCCGTAGCCTGGATCCCGCGGTAGGTGACGCAAAACTTCAATCGCACAGAATTAGATGGTCGAACCGAATCGCGTTTGCACGTCGCCAGTCAACAACGAAAACCAGCAAGGTTTTTTCAATTAAGTTTCGCCCGCAATTTAATCGGAGGCGGAGTTGTTGCAGGAATCGTTAATAGCGACTTAATTTTCGGTTGAGAGAAATACTCTTCTGACATCTCCAACAATTGAAAATAGTCGAGGTCTTGAACTTCGGAGCCATGGACTTCAACTTCAAAGCTACCCGTGTAGCCAAGTCGTTGCAGCTTACTCAACCATGCCTCGATTGGAGCTTGGCCTTGACCGAGCGGCAACCGAAAAGACTCGTTCCCGCGCCTTGAGATGGGAGTTTCGTTTAGCAGGAGGTTTCGGTCAGCCAATTGAACGAGTTCGACTCGATCAACGAATTGGTCAAGCATTTCAAAAACGATTTGATCGAACCCAACATGGTACGTATCAAGAACAATTCCAATTGATTCAGAGCTAAATCGCTCCGTCAATTCAAGCGTATCCTCAAAGCAATCCATGAACGTCCACGAGGACGCTTGTTTGTTGATCATCGGCTCTAAAGCGAGCTTCACGCCGTAGTCAAACGCGATTGGGACCAATGTGTTGAGCGCGGAAGTCAAAAGCCGACGGGCATGAGTTTTGGTGTGGCCGTTTCGAGATCCTGGATGAATGATAAATGAATCGGCATTGAGGCAGCTCGCCATTTGGATCGCTTCGATCGCGTCTTCAATCGCGTCTGAAAACGGCTGGCCGTCGCCTGTAAATCCACCGGCCCAGTGAACGCTCGAAACAGAGACTTTAGAATCGTAAAGAAGATCGACGGCGGTATCGAAATCAAAGTCGTCGACTTTGCGGCGCCAGATCCCGATTGAATCAAATCCGTGAGAGGCATAGCGAACGACGTCTTCTAAGAAGGACCATCGAAAAGTTGAAAACTGACAAATCGAAACCCTGGGAATAAAGATATCGTCTCGCATACTTTTCCAAACGGGGATGGGTTCGGGCGAAAAACCAAAGAGATAAATTCTTCGGTGCAGCATATGAACGACGCAGTATGTCGATTCAATTCAGCAATGTAAACATCCATCTTTAAAAACAGGTTGAAAAGTTCCCGCAATTTTTGACACCGAGAAAATTAAAAATTTTGGATGCTTGCGAGTTGTGCAAATCCGATTCGTATTTGGTAAGAGCGAATGAAAAAGCGTGACACCCGAAAGGCGAAAATCACAGTATTTTAAAGACGCAGCTCGAATCGCAAACTGATAGCACTTTTGCGATTTGTGTCAAAACGGTTGACAGTTTGGATTTTATTTGGTGAACGGATTGCTAAAGCGTTAAAATAGAGTCGGCAGCTTCTCACTGAGTTTCTGATTGACTTTTCTACTTTGATCCACACCGCTGCCGCACGGAAGAAGCGATTGAGTGTTTGCCTTGGCCATTGCCCAGGCATGATTTGACCCGATTATGCTGGTCGGTTGGTTATAACGAGTTGATGAACTTGTTGGTCCGACGCCAGCCTCCGCTCATGCTTGTAGGAAGGATCGTTCGATGAGTGCCGCAAACCCAATTTCTTTAGACTGTGCCGATGACGAAATTCGCTTAAACGTTTCTCGGTTTCTTTGCAGTCGTCATTTTCCCGCGTTCCGATATCTTGATATCCAAGTTGATCAAGGAACTGTCACTTTGGTTGGAGAAGTGCAGTCTTACTACGAAAAACAGGTCGCGATGACATCCACTCATAACGTGGCGGGTGTTGTATCGATTGTTGACGGTATCGTCGTGAACCCAGTTGGTGTGATGGAAGAGGCCAACGTGGTTTAGAATGGTCGCTCGAATTAGAGCTTCATTCGAATTAATGAATCAATTCGGGTGCTGCGCATCTGTTCTTGAAAAATGCCTAGCGAATTTTACGAAACCGATCCGAAGGAGCTGGGACAGAATTGCGTAGGCTTGCGATTTCGCCTGACTCGGCTCGTAGCAACTTGTAAAGCTTTCTCAGTTCAGGCGTAACCTGTTCGTCAATTGTCTTAAGTTGAGAGGCAAGGAATTCATCAAGTTCTCTTTTTCTCATTGCGATGGTTTGCTCATTCTTGTCAATCAATAATTGATTGGCAGCATGGGTAAAACGGCTGCCGAGATCGCTTTGAAACTGAAAGTTGTAATTGTCGAATGTCCCGCCAATGGTGACACGTGACTCGTAC
>CAYMFZ010000175.1:3671-7571 GCA_964389585.1 uncultured Pirellulaceae bacterium
AGCCAGACCTTGATTGAGTTGAAGTGCCGTTGTCTCTCCGCCTGCCATCTCGTTGATTCGGTCGACATGAAGTGACACGTTGGAATGACGAAAAACCAGTTCACCTGAGAGCTCATTTCCAACCGCGTTGATTTGGATGTTGGATTGCATTCGACTCGCCGGGCCCATGGTAACCAATAGGCTTTCTTCATCGCCCAGCATTTGAAGTGGTAGCTCAACGTCAGGGCAAGTGATCGTCAGCCTGTCTTTTGCGAGTTCGTCTTTGCGGTCAAGCGTGCATTGAACGACGACATGCCGCTCGCCTTGAGCACGAAGTTCGAACGAAACCGGTTGGTCATGAAGTTCGGGCTGTGACGAAATGTTGTTGGCCGTTCCCGCAAAACTAAAATGCTGGTTTGCGAATCTGCCTTCGCCCTCTAGGTCGATTGACTGAACGAGGAAGTTTGGCTTTTTGTCGACGCCTGGAAAAATGATGTCGACACCACGCTTGTTCTTCTCGCGGAAATCGGTTTTTGCATCGGGAATCGATTCACGGAACCATTGAAACCAACGAACTACTTCTTCCACGCGTTTCTCTTGGACTTTGGTGAGTAGAAGTTTGGAAACGGAGTCGCTGTCAAAGCTTGTGGCCTGAACGGACTGGCGCAGGTTCTGCACGTCATGTTTGTGGGCTGCCTCGAGCGACATCCGCTGCGAAACTGCTTTGCTTTGCAGTTCAAGCAAACGGGCTTCGATTGTTTTGGATCGGGCATGCAGCGTTTCAAAATCGACTTCTGAGTTAACGGTTTGCGTGCGAAGAGGATTGTTGAAGTTGATCGACCGTTGCTGTTTCTCGATTTTTGATTTGGATTCAACCAGCGAGCCAATTGCAAAAGTCTGATTGGCAATTTCTTCAGTCCAAAAATCTCCCATTCCCTTTGCGGCTTGGACAAGCGCCAATTCTTCAGGGGCTGGATTCGTTGTCTCGACTGGATTCAAGCTGTCGAGCCACGCCATTCCAATTTCCTTGGTCGATGGAAATTGTGTCGGCTCCCAACGTGATGAAGTGGTATTTGGAGCCGGGTATTGGGCGAGCCTTCCTGACTCTGTTCGAGGCGAACCAAACAGAACCTTACTCGATTGACCATTTTCGATCACAAATCGCCGATGAAGCAAACTTGCAGGATCAAGGTTTACGTAGACCATCTCCGCTTGCAAAAGGTTTTGCATTGGTGCGTTGGGGTTCGCGACTTCGACGTCTTTGAGGAATAACTTGTGATTCGACAAGGAGTAACGAAGTTGCCCAAGATCAACTTTCGCTCCCGTCGTGTTTTCAAGTTTGGAAACGACGGCGCGACGAATCAATGGGTCTGAGCCAACCCAGCACGCGACGCAAATTAGGCCAACGATGACCATGCGCGGAATTAAATACGACCAGCGTGACATCGGTTAGCTCTTTTGTAGTTGGGTTGCGGGTTCGCCAACGATCCAGCGAGCGAATCGGGATTGGCAAAATAGTTCGTAGATAGACGAGCCGAATTTCTCAAAACAGTATCTGCTAGAAAAGTAAACGGGAATCGACAAAGCCGTTCCAAGGCAGACCGAGCCCATCACGACGGTATTTTCAAAACGAGTCCAGGCAACAAGCGGAACGTGATAGAGCTGGGCCCAAGTCGATTCCAATGGATCAAACGTGAGAACCCAAATTCCGATTTGATGAGTGAATGGATCCAATAGTGGACCTACCCAGCTACACAGGATGGTTGTGACGACCAGGCTGAGAAGATTGGCCGTGGTTAAAATCGCAATCAAAATAATCGCGTATGGGATCAGCGAGTCTTTTGGGATCAAGCCAATTACCATGCCCAGCGCAACACCCAGGGCAAGTTGCTTTGGTGAGTCAAAACCACGAACCGTGCTTTTGAACGATGTCCAAATGGAAGTCAAAAATTTCATAGGTCTAGTTCGGGTAAACGACGATCATGTCAAATGCATGTGACGACTTGCGATTGATATTTGAAATTCGTCAATCGATAACTTTGAAACGCAAGTTGGTGGGAGTCTGTAGCTGAATTAGAAAGTCATGTCGATGGAGGTTCTTGGGTGAGGTGTTAATTCAGGTGGTTTTGAGTCGTTGCGAGGAATGCGCGGCTTGCGGTGAGGCGGGGAAACGAAAAGTCGCTTCAAAGCAAACGCAATCGAGTTTGCAGTCTGGCTAACGAATGCACTTTCTGGTATCAAAAGTTAATCTGCTCAGGCTGCGGATTTTCGGCTTTTGATTTGCGAATTTTTCGCGTCGTAAGCGGTAATCATTCATTTAGGAATTGAACCGGAACGAACCAGTCTGGATTGCATCAAGGGATGTAGGAAGCGATACAAAGAATCATTAGTTCGTCGTCACGTCTGACGACGTTGAGAATCAAACTTTATATTTACTGGAGTGCGTGATGTCGGAACGAGATTATTTTGCGGACGGGATCGGGGAAATCACTTTGTCTGGCGGCATGGTTCGGATGGACTTGGTAACGCTGGTTGGAACTCAGAACGATCCAGAGAATAAGCCTCGTTTGGAGCTGTCAAAGCGCATTGTGATGCCACCAGATGGTTTTCTTCGAAGCTTCAGCGCGATGGAAAATTTGGTCAAGCAGCTTATTGACGCTGGGCTTGTTAAGCCAAGAGATGGTGAACAGCCGGTATCAGCCGCAAAACCCGCAGTTGATGGGGGGGCTAAATCTCCCAATTTCTAGTGAGAATTGGATTTATTTAGCCAATCGTAAATATAATGGAATTTCCCGCCCCAAGGATGCGTCAATCCCTGTGGACTAATTCCGGCTTTTTAAGGCCATTTGATACGTTTGAGGCTACTTAATGGACAATACAAATCCACCTGTCGTTACCGCTCGGCCAAGTGTCGTACCGATTCTGGAGCGAATCAATCTGTCGGATATGTTCACCGTAACCGATCGGGATCTTGACTTTCGCATTACTCGCTATCGATTTCGTGATAACGGAGTTGGCGGAGGTAACTTTCTGCTAGGCGAGCAGATCGTTCAGGCGAACGCGTTTACAGAAATTGCCGCCAGCCAATTCCCGTCGGTTTCATATCGAGGGGGAACCAGCTTTGGGACCGAAACTTTCACTGTTCAGGCGTATGACGGTCGGTTTTGGAGCAACTTCTCGACGAATTCAATCACGACAGGCAACGTTTCACCGGAATTGACCACCAGACCGGGACGCGTTTCTGCTAACGATCGTATCCGAATCGACCAGTTCATTAGTTACGCTGATGGGGACAATGATCCCGCAGTTCGGTACATGATCGTTGACCGGAACAACAATTTTGGCGGTGGTAATTTTGTCGATGACACCGGTGCACGCATTCAAGCTCGCTGGTTTACCGTCGAAGCTCGTGATCTTCCTCGCCTGTTTTATGAAGGCGCCGACAACGGCACCGAGACAGAAACGATCTCCGTGCAGGTTTGGGATGGATTCAGTTGGAGCCCGCAAGCCGATTTCACAATGTCGACGACGACGGAACCGATTGTTAATCCGACTACGGAAGCGGTTTTGGTAGATCAACGTCGTTCGGCAGTCGCCTTTTTTACAACGCAAGACAACGACAACGATCCAATTTTCAGCTACACCGTCGCTGATTATCGAATCAATCCTGATGGCGGATATTGGGAGTTCAAGGGAGATCGAATGCCATCGGCACAGTTCTTTACTGTGTTGGCGACTGAGCTGAATCAGCTCTTTTATGTCGGTGGTTCAACCGGTCCCCAGTCTGAAGTCGTTGGTGGAGCAGAGGATCATGGCCTGGTCGTTGTCGAACTCCTCACAGTGAGAGCGCATGAAGTTCACAATCTTTCTCTCCAGCTCGGAGCGACTAGCGCTGTTGGAACCTGGAGGAACAAGAGCAAA
>CAYMFZ010000175.1:7581-9604 GCA_964389585.1 uncultured Pirellulaceae bacterium
GAGCTTGTTGGCGTTCAAATTTTCGATGGTTTCCAATTCAGTGAAATTACGAATTTTGAGATTCGAACGGTTACCGCTCCTGAGGTGTCAGGACGCGATATCGAAGTTCAGCGTGGCCATTTCATTAACATGGCGACGGGGCAAACCAAAAATGAATTGAACGGTGAACTTTCTCCAACCGGGAATCCGATCTTGGATTTCATGGATGCAGACGGTGACGAAATTGAGTCGTTTTTGTTCAACGATTTATCAATGAATTCAAACGGCGGCCATTTCGTTTTCAAAGACAATCGAATCGAATCGGCTAAATTCTTCCGCGTTCAAGCCAACGAGTTGGATCAGCTTTTTTACCGTGCTGGCGAGTTCGGCCCTCAAGCCGAAAACATTCGCGTGATCGCTTTTTCAAACGGTGTTTCCAGCGAACAAGCGACTTTCAATGCAGCCACTTTGCAGAACCAATTCGCGCCTGACCTCCAGATGTTTAACGTCACTGCAAGGGCGGGTGTGCTGCAACAACTTTCCGGATTTTTCACCGTTGCAGATCGAGACCTTGATGCCATCGAAACCTTTAGTTTCTTTGACACAGGTGATGATCCAAACAGTGGATTTTTCACTGTCAACAATGTTCCAGTTCCGGCGAAACAGTGGATTACGCTCAACTGGGATCAATTACCGACAGTTAAGTACCAGCTTTCTAGTTTGGCAAACACAGAGAATGTCCGAATGCGAGTTTCGGATGGCCGTCTGACAAGTACGATTCAATCTTCGACTGTCGTTTCGGTTGCTGCACCAGTCATTGATGCGACCGTCAATGACATTTCTGTGGATGGAATTGAGAGAATTCCTGCGTCATCGTTGATAACACAAGTAGATAGTGGCCCAAGTTTTACCCAATACCAAGTCTACGACGAGAACACTTTCTTTCGTTCTGGGAGACTAGAGCTCGACACCGTCGATTTGCAGCAAGGTGTCGTTCACACTCTGACTGCTGCTGAGTTCAGTCGTTTGCAATTCAAAGGTGCCGAGCAGGACTTTGGCCGCCAATTTGATCCGATGCTCGTTCGAGCTGATAATGGCGTTACTGGCTGGACGGAATGGGAACGAATCAATGTTAACACAGATCCAGTTGGAAACGTCGCGTTAGCAACTGGAACGCAATGGATTGACCCTCGTCAACCTGATAAGACTGTCGTCGAATATATGTTCATCGATGGAAATCCAGGTCCGTTTCCACCGATGCCAACTTACTATGTTTGTCGACCTGCTCAGAATCCAAATGAAGAGTGTAATGAGGCTGATGATGAGCGAGCATTGAATCAACCGCAACGTGAGACCATTCGTGAAGTGATCGAATACTACGAGCGAACTGCCAATATTGACTTCGTTGAAGTTGAGTATACACCTGATGCTGGAAATGCCGCGATCATTTTTGGATCCGATAATCCCAATCCCACGCTTCCTCCTCGAAGAGGAACGACAGTACAATACCAGGGAGGTCACGTAGATCTTCCTAATGGACTGGTATTCAATGGGTACGCCGATTACGCAGGTGACGTTTGGTTTGATCGTGCTCAGTTCGATCCCCTCACAAATTTTGAAGTGGGTCTCGGTTCGGAATTCCGCCGCGCAGCCTTTGAGCTTGTAGGTGCTTCGGTTGGGTTTGGTAATCCAGATACGTTGCCACTCGCTTTGTCCATCTTTATGGATTTCGAGTACAACACGATCATGTCCGATATCGGGACAAATGTGTTTGACCCTATTGCAACTCCACATCCTGAGGTTCCATCAAGCGGGCAGTTGTATGACGTTGTCGAATTACAGCGTTTGTACGGTGTCAATACGGATTGGAATACCAACAACAATCATAACGGGAACTTCTTCTCTGGTAGCTATCCGCACTTTATTAACAACGATGAAACACATCAGACGACTCTCTATGACGCTGGTGGAACCGACACTTTAAACTATTCGAATCATGTCGCAGACGAAAATATTGACCTTCGTCAAGGAGCATGGTCGACAA
>CAYMFZ010000176.1:0-9582 GCA_964389585.1 uncultured Pirellulaceae bacterium
CGAAACAACGTTTCAAAATCAAAGGCGACCCAAATCTGGGTCGCCTTTTTTTTGCAAAAATTTGGCTATTTTGAAATCGGATAGATGCCTAGTGGTTTGTCATCCCTAAAGTTTAGAGTTTTGAAAATCAGCCGCCTCGTGTTAGCGTCCGGTTATAAGCGCCTGAACCGGGTGCTAACGCACTGCGGCTGAGCCTAAATTTAAGCTTTGACAGACCACTAGTTCAAGCTTGTTCATTAACTCAGCGATTCAGTTTTGTTAAGGTCAATTGCGATGTCGAAATTAAAGCTGCCGGGCAAAGCAAGCGATTTTCTCAAATTCGGAGTCGCCGCTGCAGGTCGCGGCGATCTCGAAACCGTAAAAGCTATTCTCAGTTTAAAGCCGCATTGGATTAGCCACGTCGGATCGCATGGACGAACGATGCTGTGGGAAGCATGTCACCGTGGCAAGCTTGAAATGGTTAAGTATCTCGTCAAGAAAAAGGCAGACATTAACGCGTGTGGGTCGTACTACACACCCTACTTTGTCGAAATCAGTTGCTACTGCATTGCTCGTTTCAAAAAGCGTCACGAAGTCGCGGAATTCTTGCTGACCAAAAAACCAATCGTCGACATTCACACCGCCGCGTTCCTTGGTCACTGTGCGTTGGTTAAAAAACTTCTTAAGTCAAAACCTAATCTGATCAACGCTGGACACGACCAGCATTTAATGGCGGACAAGACGGCAGATGGGATAGACGTCTACGCAGCTCCTGCCGACTGGGCAACGCCGCTGTGTTATGCCTTGCGTGGTGGCGATATTGAAACGGTTGAGTTTTTAATTAGTAAAAAGGCAACGGTCAAAGGTAATGAGGAGGCGCTGTTCAATGCTGCTGACGACAACATCGATATGTTTCGGCTGTTACTGGAGAACGGAGCCGACCCTGAGTCGCTGACTGAAGTTATCGATGACGGCAGCGAGCTGTTCAAGCTCGTGGCCAGTTTCGGCGTAAAACCAGCGTCAGCATCCGTCGTGAACGAAGAGTTCGTTTACCTTTGCCGCGGTGATCGCGGCGGAAATGTCGAAGAGATGAAGCGACTCTTGGAGGTTGGAGCCAACATCAATTACCAAGATGCAAAAGGAAAGACTGCCCTTCACCGCGCCTCGAAAGCGGGCTTCATCGATTCGGCTCAACTTCTGTTGGAACGTGGAGCCTCACTGACCATCCAAGACAAAAAAGGGGAGACGGCTTTGTTCGAGGCTGTCCGTTCAACGATAAAGGACTTGGACAAACAGATGAAGATGATTCGGTTGTTGATAAAATCTGGAGCCGATCCGCAATTGCGAAACAAGCGGGAAGAGAGTGCGTTTTCCTTGGCTAGTTCGGGCAAGACGAAGCGAATGAAGGATTTGGTTCCGCTGCTTCGAAAACGCCGACGTAAAAAATAATTGATCTGGACTTACTCTACGCACAGCGTTCAGAACTAGTGGTTCGTCAAACCTGAAGTGCATAGTTGTGAGCCGCGACGCGCAAGCGGTCGGGTGCGTAACCCCGGGACTGTCCTTTTTATAGTAAGTATTGATAAGAACTCCCTAAACTAGCGTCCCATCGGCTCTCGGTGCGAGCTGGTCAAGACAACTTGGACAGACCACTAACCCGCCAAAACCTCGATAAGGGAATGCAAGTCTCGAACGAATGGAACTTTGTCGCTCGGAATCTCGTGATGACGCTGAGCAAAGCCAATCACCTGGGCGCCTGACGCCAATCCGGCTTCGATACCAGCAACGCTGTCTTCAATCACGACGCATCGGTTGGTTGCGACTCCCATTTTTTCTGCCGCGAAATGAAAGAGATCTGGTTGCGGCTTCCATACGTTGATGTCGTAGGCACTGAATGTTCGATCATTCTCAAAATGGCGATTCAATCCAGATGATTCCAAATTCACAGCGATCTTGTCGCGTGGAGCATTCGACGCAAGACAAAATGGCTTCGTAATTGCGTCTAGAAGTTCATCGGCACCCGGAATTACCTTCAAATCACGACGCAATGCAACGGACTGACGCTCACGGTAATCCTCTACAAACGTATTGGGCAGCTTCGATCCTAGCCGAGATTCCAAAACCTCGACGATCATCTGCATGTCGCGCCCGACGAAGAGCTGAAGTGCGTCGTCGTAGTCAAGATCTAATCCCCATTCACCAACAAAGTCAACTAACACTCGAACCGTGATTGGCTCGCTATCGACTAACGTTCCATCGCAGTCAAAAATTATCGCGTCAAAGTCTTGATTGATCATTTTTAATTTCAAACACCGGAACAAAAAACGCCAACGTTGTTTAACGTTGGCGTGACCAAGATTCAAGATGTTCTCAAGTAAACTAATTCGCTTCAACCCATCGTGGCTTGATAAGTAACAATACTCGCGAGGCTTGATCTTTTGACTTTTTGTTTTGCAACCGATTCATCCTTTTTTCGCCCCGACTTTTAACAGCTCGTTCGAAAACGGGGTCCACAAAAATCGTTTGGCCTTCTTCGACCGAGGTAGAAAAGTGAACCTGCTTTAACCGCTGCTCTGGAACTTGGATGACCAAGCTCTCACGCACTTTGTTCGCTGGAGTTGGTTTGTCAGAGCGAAGTTCTGCGGGCGCTTCCGTTTGATCAGGAACGTCACCATAGTGAAAAGTCTCGACCGAGTCGATTTGTGAAAGCGCCAGATCTGCGTCAACTCGGATCTTTCCATTTTCTCCGGTCGCCCGAAGCTTCAACATTGTGCCTTCTTCAATGGGTTGAATGACAGGCTGATGTGCAGATCCAAATTTGCCTTCCACGAGATTCGTGCCAATCACGAACGGTCGAGTCGAAGCATCAGCCACACTCGCTGTTTGCCCTGGCGTAACAATCACAGTCGGAGCCATAGTCAAGTCGCTATTTTCATCGGCCTTTACCGTTTCCAGCAGTTTCGTGACGCCATTGTCGTCCAGTCGCCCCATGAAAGTCGGGAAAACTTTTGTTCTGGTTTCAGACGCCACAACAAAAGTTCCCTCGGGTTTGACCTGTCCGCTGGCATCTTTTTCGTTCCGATACGAAGCGTTAGTCGCAAAAGGTGTAACTTGAGCGATTTTGTTGTTGAACGAAGTAAACGAACCAGGAATCATCAACGACTTAAACGAAGGAGGAACTTTCGCGGGAACGCTTACGAATTGGATCTCCAATGACAAGTGACGTTTGCCGTTGGCGATACACATCAGATTGAGCGGCAATGCATCGAAGAATTTTTGGGGTGCACTGATCTGGTAAAGATCTTGTTTTACGACCACATAAATCGCCTGTGCGCCAACCATTTCACTTTCTGGCTTGTCTCTTAACGGCACCATTTTTAGAAACTTGACTGTCTCGACAAAAGCCTCATTCAACGAGCATTTCTTAAACGCCGCGTAACTCCGTAGCGTCTCGCCAAGATCGACTTGCTTCGTCACTAACGACTCACGAAGCCAGCCAGTCGTTTGCATTGACTGATGATTCTTGAAAAAGTTGCTGGTCGCATTGAACTGAGAAAGAGGCGAGGCTTCGATCGGGTCTTGATTGGAATTGGGTTGTGAGTGGTACGTGACGATTTGGCTCGAAGATATTTGAGCAACCAACCCGACAAATAAAATTACTGCCAGTGGCAAGCTTAACAACTTCCAAATTCTCGATTCCGTTCTCATCCTACCGCTCCTGTTGGGCGAAATAGTTGGGTCATCCACCGCATTGGGGTTACCCTTTGGGGCTCGCCTAACACGATTGGCCATCATGGCTAGATCTTAATTTTTAACGGATAAGGAGCGAAATCACCAAGTCCAATGTTTTCCGGGCTTTAATCTCAACAAACAGAGCCCCGATCTGAATCGACGACTTAGAAATACTCCGATTCGATTTGCTGGTTTGCTCAACATCTTCGGTTGCTTCCCCACCATGTAGCCAAAATGAAATTGAAAATCGTTTCTGCTAAAATTGTCTCAGTTAGGTATTCAATTCCAGCGATGAAAAATGGGTCGAGAAGTTTTATGGCGATGAATTTAGCTTTGGCAGACTTCGTTACTCGTTTTGAAGAAAGTTTGACCGAAGAGCCGTCTCTCCGAATTGATCGTTTCCTAGACCAATCTTGCGAAGGCTTAGATGATTCTGACCGAGATAGCTTGATTGAACTTGTAATACCAATCGAAGTTCTTCACCGGCTGCGAAATGGCTTACCAGTAAAAATCGCGGACTACGCCTCCCTCTCAGATCTTGCTGCCTCTCAAGCATCATCGGCGCTCAAAACAAACCTGGATGTTGCCATTCAAAGGTTTAAGCGGCAATGGACAAATCACATTTCAACCGGGAATACCGAGGCACCAAAAGAACTCGCTCTCAAGGCATGCTTACTACAAGTAGACAAGAAGTTTCGAGGACGACTGTTTCAAAAACTGGTGACGCATGAAATCAAGTTTCGCAAGTCGATCGGTAAATCAGTTTCAAAAACTGACTATGAAGTTTATGGCAAATCGGCCGTTCAGCTTGTCGAAAAGATAATCAAGCAACAGGAAACGCCAACCAACGCGGATGAAGAGCAGTTGTCGACGACAGCAGAATCGGGGAATGGGACTGCTGAAGTCAACGAGTTCAGCAGTGGTGATATCATCGAGCAGTACAAGCTGATCAAGCCCATCGGTAAAGGCGGAATGGGGCAAGTCTGGCTTGCCGAGCAACAACGTCCCGTTCGGCGCAACGTCGCATTGAAGTTAATGCAAACCGATATCGTTAATCGGCAGATGATTGCAAGATTCGAAGCGGAGCGGCAAGCCTTGGCAATTATGGAGCATCCAAATATTGCAAAAGTGATCGGCGGCGGCGAAACGAAAAACAAACTTCCCTATTACGTCATGGAATTGGTAGATGGATTATCTATTACCCGATTCTGCGATCAAAACAAACTCACGGTTGAAGCCCGGCTTACCTTATTCAGCGAAGTTTGCAAAGCGATCAATCATGCTCATTCGAAAAACATCATCCACCGCGATTTAAAACCAGACAACATTCTTGTCACAACTTTCGATGATCATCCCGTTCCCAAACTGTTGGATTTTGGTTTGGCCAAAGCCACCACTCATCAAAAACTTACGGATAAATCTGTGCAAACCAGGCTCGGGCAGGTTCTTGGAACCCCTTTGTACATGAGTCCGGAACAAGCCGATCTTGGTTCGACCAAGATTGACGAGAAAACAGACATTTACGCTTTGGGGGTGATTTTGTTTGAGCTGATTGTTGGTTCGACACCCATTAGCCAGCAAGACGTAAAACAGCTTTCATTGGTCGAGATACTTTCCAAAATTCGAAAGACACCGCCTCCAGCTTTATCACAAAGGTTGAGCGAGTCATCAGTGGATGTCAATTTGATCGTTGCCAATCGAGCAACGGACATCGCGAAACTTCGAATCATCGTCAGTGAACCGTTGAACGCGATTGTTCAGAAGGCGTGTGCGATAAATCCAGAGCAACGCTATTCAAGCGGTAGGGAGTTTGGCGAGGACATCTCAAGCCTTCGGTTCGATGATTTGGACCCGTACGCGACTCTGCCACCAGAACCAATAACGCCTACAAAAGACGAGCCAGCGTTACTTGAAAATACAAAGCCTAAAAGGTCTCTCCTCGCGTTGATTGGGGCTGCCGCAGCACTCTTGATTGCAGTTGGCGCTGGTGGCTATTGGGTAGCGAGCTTTTTGGGAAACGGGAACAGAATTGAAGATGCCCAATTACTTGCTGATGGGCAAATTGGTGAAGACGTCTCAAACTCATCAAATGAAACCGAAGATGCACGGGCGCTTGATCCTCCAGTCAAAAAAGAGGAAGCGGAATCAGAAATCCCAAGCCCAGACAAAGACATAGTTGAAAGTGATTCTGAGAAAGAAACAGAAAGCATCAACCCTGAATTGGAATCTCCCCCTGCCCCTGTAAAGGAGCCGGAACCACCCGTCGTCGATCCGCCACCGACTTCAATCAGCGGAAAAATTCCAACGATGAAATTTGCTTTGATTCCGCCCGGAAAATTCAAAATGGGCCGAGCTGAACGCCTCACCACCTTGCTGGAGATATTTCCTGGTGAAGGAGATGGCACCCAGTTTGCCAATGAGTACCCACAAACAATTAGGGAAATCACACGCCCTTTTTACATGTCAAGATATGAGGTCACCAATGAACAATTTTCGCAATTTATTGAAGAGACAGGGCAAACACCTGAGGTAAAAATGGGAGCCCCGCGTCGAAATCCGACCGGCGTCACAACACATGAAAGCGTTGTTGATTGGGAGAACCCTGGGGATCAAGCGACAGGCCCGAGTCACCCCGTCGTCTTGGTTACATGGAATGATGCAATGAGGTTTTGCAGGTGGTTAAGCACAAAAGAGAATCGTGTAGTTCGACTTCCAACAGAATTTGAATGGGAGTATTCCTGCCGAGCCGGAAGCACGACTCGCTATTGGTCCGGAGATGACCCGGAGTCACTAGGGCGAATCGCGAATGTTCCCAACGCAGGTTTTGAGGCTTCGTTTACGATTCCAAACATCCAATTTAACCACATGGTTACCAATAGCGAGACTTCTCAAGCCATACCAGTTTCAGGCGTTCACGATGTTACTTTTACCATTGATCGAAACATTGGAATGGTGCTTTTTACCGATGAGCCAACCAAACCAGATGACTCAGCCCTCAAAGGCAAAGAAGTTCTGACGTCAGGTCAACTCGAAAACGGTTGGTATTACGTTTGCACCAAATCTGAACAATATCCGGCGCCACGAGTTAATTTTGTCAATCGTTTGAAGGTGCCAATTCAAATCAAAGACAAGTTGGGCGCGCACGAGATTGCGCCGGTAGCTGAAAATCCAGAAGGCAAGTCTCTTCTTCCAGTGGTTACAAAAGTCTCTCCGAATGTTGAGATTGAAATCCAGTCTAGATTGACGAAGAAATGGAGACAGTTTGGATTTGCACGAGGAACGCTCGCCGTCTGTGCGTCCGCTCAGTTAATTTCTGGAGATACAGATTGGGTCGCGTTTGGAGGTTCAACCCGAGACGCTTTGATGATTGAGGATAACAAATTGGTTATGCACAATCTGGACGAAAACGAAACAGTCAAAATCCGTGATGGAAACAAACAAGTAACCGAGTTGCGACCTGGTGCAAGACGTGAGTTCTTCGCCAAAAACATGCGGTCGACCTCGTTTATCAAAACCAACGATGGGTATCAGTCTTTAGCACCCGTAGGAATGTTCAAGGCAAACCCGTTTGGGCTTCATGACATGCACGGTAATGTTTGGGAATGGTGTGGCGGAGATCGTTACTCAGATCAGTTATCCGCCGGATTTCCCAAGGATCGATCAGATATCTACGTAATCAAAGGCGGTTGTTTCTTGTGACGAATCGCCCTCCAAAGGAGTGCAGGTCGCACTCCAGCGCTTTCGACAGATTCAGGTGTAAACTTGGGTTTCCGAGTTGTCTACGAACTGACCGATGAGGAAATGCTTGCTTACGAAGCCAATAAAAAAGACGACTGAAGAACCTTTCTCCAGTCGTCTCGGCTTGTTCATTTACCAAAGCTTAGTTTACATGTTCCAGTTGCCGACTTCGATCAAGTCAAACTCGATCTGCGGCTTGCCCAGAACATCCGTGCCTCCCTGATTGGACACGGCAGTCACGACATCAAGCCCTTTGGTGTGGATAAAGTAGCCTGTGCCAAACAGCGTTTGATCCTGTCCTTTTCCAACAAATGTGTCGTTTCCAGTTGAGTCTTCGAATCTGGCACGATCGACGCCTTTGGTGAAGAACGCTGTGACGCGATCAAAACCTTCAGCACGATTGAAGAATGTGTTACCTGAGAGTGAAGAATATAAGCTGCTTCCAAAGAATCGGTTGTCTTCGATCGAATCATGCAGTATCGCGGTGTCGTTGCCACCATTGGCAATTGCGGTCACCGAATCAAATCCATTCACATAGTTCAAGAAATTATCACCAATCATATAGGCGTCTTTCTCGCGACCGACGAAGCGATCATTGCCAGCCGAATCGATCAAGACGGCGTTGTTGTCACCCGCTGAACCGAACGCTGAAACTCGATCGAATCCATTTGCCTGATTTCGATACTGATTGCTGAACAGTGCGGAAAAATCAGGTGTTCCACGGTAAGTATCTGTGCCTGGTGAATCGAACATGTTTGCCCGATCACTTCCACCTGCCGAATGTGCCGTCACGTTTTCAAACCGCAAGACGTGATTGAAATAGCCTTCACCGTACAGATAAGAGAAAAACGGCGTTGCGAAAAATACGTCATTCGCCTCACTACCCATCAAGTTGGCACTGTCATCGCCGCCTCGACCGTCAATTGAAGTTCTTTCGAACCCTGACGCATTGAGTTGGTAGTCTTCGCCTTTCATGTTCGCCAACGTCGGCGAGGCAAACAGCTCGTCACTATTTTCGGTTCCTATGAAAGTGGCATAATCAAAACCGCCTTCGGTCGCGTGTGCCATGACTTGGTCAAATCCACGAGCGTTAACAAACGTAGTCGCCGTTTGCATGTTGGCATAAATGGGTGTCCCGTAGAAACGATCCGATCCGGCAGTGTCGTTAAACGTCACTCGATCCAAACCACCTGGAGTCGCGAATGCCAACAAGCGTCCATAGTCATTGACAACGTTTTCGAACTGTTGCCCTGTGTAAGTGATCGAATCACCGTTCACGACGACCACATCATCACGATCAGTTCCATAAAGGCTCGCCGTATCAAATCCACCACCGCTGTTAAGCGTAACGTTTTCTACGCTGAGGGCAGTAAAGTTAAAGAAGCCCTCAACCTTAACGAAATACTCTCCCAATGTCGCGGTTTCGTTTGCAACACTTCCATTGATTGTGATCGTGTCCGTTCCCGACTTCGCATTGAAATCGAGCGATCCAACACGAGAAGGATCAACTTCAAACACTTCACCATTAACGTTGATAACTACTGTCTCACCGATGTCGACGACGATTACATCATTTCCAGTACTTCCTTCGATGACGAGAATTTCTGCTTCAGCGGTCGCCGTATCGGAGGCCGAACCAAATCTGACCGTCATTGTGGTTGTTTCACTGACCAAACCAATTTGGCCGTCACCCGATGTGGCAGCAGCAGGTCCCAACGCAAGCGTGCCGACCATGTAGCCACCTCCCTGATTCGTCAACACAACTTGCTCAACGTCGCCGTCCGACGAAGTGATCGTCGCCGTTCTTGTTGGCCCGGCATTCACATCAGAAGCATAGATGGTCATTTCAGTTTGGCCGATGGCGTAGTTTTCAAGATCGAATGCGACTTGCTCCATTACTGGCAAGATTCCTCTTGCGGCAAACGGATGTCGAACTTGAAGATCAACATGTCCCTGGCTCAGTGCATTCCCGCTGGCTTGCAAGTTTTCATGAGCCGCCAGAATTGCGTTGGCTCCATCCACCATCGTGGCGTTGGCTTGGAGGGTAAAGTGCGATTCAAGCACCAACTGCAACGAGTATTCTCGCCCAACGATGTTGCTTAGGTCCCAAAGTGCTCGTGACCAAATCTCTCC
>CAYMFZ010000177.1:0-9578 GCA_964389585.1 uncultured Pirellulaceae bacterium
TGCTTACGCTGAGTTGTCAAAATCGACTGGCATGAAAGAAGGGGCATTGAAAGTCGCCGTACATCGATTGAGACAAAGATACGGCCAGCAGTTGCGGCTGCAAATTGCAAAGACGGATGTGGACCAAGAGTTGAATTCGCTTTTTCGGGCACTTGAGTGATGATACCTTGATCTTTTGGTGACGTTGACAATGAATCACAGGTTAGAAGTTTAAGACACAATTTTTTTCGATTTACCTGTAACCTTTCATCAAACCACGTTTATATAGGTGTAGAGCAGCCAAATTGGCAATTTTTTAGGCTGTTATCCTGAACCCTTAAAGCGTGGCCACAAAACGATGACTGAGACCCAAAAACAAACCAACGTTTGCCCTCGATGCGGGAAGACGACGCGCAGTCACTTGCCTGATCGCGTTTGTCCAAAATGTTTAATGGGTCTGGCGATGAATGTTGGCGATCCGACTACCGCACAGGATTCCAATGCCGCGTTGGATCATGGTCATGTCCCACCTGTTGAAAAAATAGTGGCCGAGTTTCCTGATTTGGATATTTTGCATTTGATTGGCCATGGCGGAATGGGAGCCGTTTACCAAGCTCGCCAAGTCAATCTGGATCGAATCGTGGCCTTGAAAATTCTGTCGCCACGTCTCAGTCGCGACCCAGCATTCGCCGAACGTTTTCTCCGCGAGGCTCGCACGTTGGCGAAACTTTCGCATCCGAATATTGTCACTGTTTTCGATTTTGGTCAGGCAGGCGAGTTCTACTACTTGACGATGGAATTCGTTGATGGCGTTAACCTTCGAGATACAATTTCAGCCAACCTGCTTGAACCAGCAGAAGCACTTGCGATCGTTCCGCAAGTTTGTGATGCACTTCAGTATGCTCACGACAATGGCGTCGTTCACCGAGACATCAAGCCCGAAAATATTTTGATTGGAAAGAGTGGCGGAATAAAAATCGCGGACTTTGGGTTAGCCAAATTGTTGGTTGCGAATCCAGAACAATTTACCCTGACTGGGACTCGTCAGGTTTTGGGTACACGAAACTACATGGCTCCCGAGCAAATCGAAACACCAGAAAGTGTCGACCACCGAGCCGATCTCTATTCACTGGGGGTGGTGTTCTATGAATTGTTAACCGGCGAATTACCGTTAGGACGATTTTCTTTGCCCAGTGAAAAATCCGATTCCGTTTCGACTCGTCTCGACGATGTTGTGATGCGGACTTTGGAAAAAGATCCAGGCCGCAGGTATCAGCAGGCCAGCCAGATCAGAACAGCTTGTGAATCCGTTGGAGAACCGAATGCTGCAATCCCAAAGTCCAACGCGGCAAAAGAGAGTTCTTCCACATCAGAGAATTCGAGTAACCAGTTTCACGACAACGAATCGTCACCTGTTTGTAGTCCCTTCCCAGTCACGATCCAAGACATTTACGCGAGCTTCGCGGCTGGCTACGGATTGATGCGTGGCTACGACTCGTACATTGAACTCGAATATGAAATTCGCGATACCGTTGTCGATCACAAATGGGCGTCGTCAAAAGTTCAAGTTCCACTTGATCGAATCGTTTGGATCAAACTTCACGAGGGTTGGTTTCGAACGTACATCGAAATTCAAGCCGACCAATTCGATGCGGTCAGTGAAATTCCCAATAGCAAGCAAGGCTTGTTTCGCGTTTCTCTTAAGAAACCGCATCGGGGCAGCGCTCAACAATTGGTTACGCATGTCCAACAAGTTTTGTCAAACAAGATGACAGGTCACGCTCGACCGCCCGTTAAACAAGCAAGTTTAAAGTCTCGATATGATTCTGAGGGCCAGTCAGATGGAGGCGTAAAAACGCTCTTGATTTTCCTGATCGTGACCTTGGGGTTGGCAGCCAGTTTGGCTTTTGTATTCGGAATTATTTGGTTCGCTCAACGTGGAGCGGTGCCAGAAAATGCACTTAGCGACACTGAGATGATGGAAGTCTTGGAATCATCAACTTCAACGTTGAAGGCAAAAATTGACTCCTCGAAAAGTAAAGCAGATGCTGGTTCTTCCGACTCTGTATCCGCTAAAGCTGAAGTCAAAAAAGATGTGTCGGCGGAGGCAACCAAGGCCGAATCACATTCCGACACAAATTCAGAAAATAAACAGTAATAGTTATAGCAAGCCGCGGGCTTGGCGAGTCGAACAACGCCGCCGCGCCCGCGCCTTTGGTTTTTCGTTACTTCTTTTTCTTTTTCGGTCGCTCTTTGAGCTCAACATCAGGACCAAAGACTTCCGGGTAAGTCTCCGCAAGTTTCTCTCGAAGTCCGGGACGATGCTTAAGGGGGGCAGGAATTCGCCAACCAACTTTGGGGTCCAAGAAGCCACCCATTTTCGCGGATTCAGGCATGACTTGTGAATCCCAGCCTGCAAGATCAGAGGGCTTCACTCCCTCAACGTAGTAACAGCCTGTTGAAAAAGGCGTTGGTGCGAACTTGCCAACGATGTCGACGTTCAAATCAGTTTTGATTTTGTCTTCCATGCCGCAAGCCCATAGGCAAGCGTTGACATAAAAGCGACGACAATCTTCATCCAGCATGTCTTCGGAGGCATCGAATGAAGCGTAAACGATGCGCCCATCCTTCTTTTCACCTGATGGCGCGACATAAGACTCGCGCGTCCAGCCGCCATTGACGATCGGCTTGTCGGGATGGGCTTCATCACTTGTATGGAATGTCTTGAGGACTTGCACGTCGACGAGTGGAGTTGAACCTGTTGGCGGTTGTGATTCGTAGGCTCCCGAGTAGGCATGAATCGGTCCGACACCGCTGAGGATCGGATGAGATTTGGCAGAATCGAGTGGCGAAATGGTACAGCCCAAAACATGGTTGGTTCCGTAGTGAGATTGGCCGCGCTCTTTATGCCAAGTGTTTCCGAATACCTGTTCACCAAGTCCGCCAAGATAGTCTTCGCCTTCATAGTTGAAATTCAGTTTCGCCCATTTACCTTCTTGCCCGTTAAAGCAGTGCGTCGACGTTCGAACGCCAATGGCAGGTCCGCCGCGCTCAAAATACTCGACGAGCAAATCGGCTTGTTCATCCGCGAGATTCATGAACCTGGTGAAAAAGAAAACCAGATCGGCGTCCTTTAATGCTTCTAATCCAGGTAAGTCTTTCGCTCCGGCTTTGATGTGACCTTTGTCGTCAACGCCAAATAGAACAGTGCACTTGAAGCCACAGTGCTTCGCAAGAATCTTCGCCATCAGGGGACAGCTTTGTTCTGAACGATATTCGTGGTCGTTTGCAATAAAGACAATGTGTTTGCCTTTTCCAATTCCGTTCGATCCCTCGTAGACCAAAATGTCATCGCTGGCTTTGGATGATTCGTTCGAATGAGAGTCGTCTTGAGCGGCGTAAATTGAAGCGCTGCTGAAAACGATCATTGAGACTGCCAGTAGCCAAAGTTTCATGTTCATCCTTTCATCCCGTTTGTGAGTAAGAACAGAATAGGATAACCCGGTTATCCTGAATTCGCACGTACTGACGCGAATTGACGGACGCAATTCGAAAGCCTTCAAAGTACGCCAACAAAAAACGAATTCTCTCAATTAATTTGATAACGAAATGAGTATTTGCTAATCCCTGTTTCGTTACAATGTACTAAAGGTAACCCTAGAGACCGAATCCAAAAATCTGTAACGACATTTTGGATATGCTGGTGAATAAATTCAGACCGCAAAGCATCAAACATGCCAGAGGTCCAGAAGCAAGCCGACAGCAAAAGATTGATCTACTTAAGTAATCAGTTGCATAAAGACGGAAGAGTACAAATCGAAATGAGCCAAGCAAATCAAATGTTCCGACCGTTGGTCGCGGCTGTATGTTTCTTGATTGCCAACCCAGTCTTTACATCAGCTCAGGAGGTTGAATTCGAAAAAGACATTCTTCCAATCTTGAAAGAGAGCTGTTTCGATTGCCACGGCCCTGACGATCAGGAATCAGGATTTCGAGTCGACAGCCGAGTCGCTCTTTTAACGGGCGGCGACTATGGAGAGCCCGGAATCGTGCCGGGAGAAGACACCAAAGGATTATTGCTCGCCGCCATTTCGTACGAAGATTCTGATTTTGAAATGCCGCCTGACGGAAAACTGAGCGACGAAAAAATTGAGTTGATCAAACGATGGGTCAAACAAGGTGCAGTCTGGCCCGGACAAATGGATGCCAAGGTTGAAGACGTCAAATCTGACCACTGGTCATTTCAACCGGTTACGCGACCAGAGATTCCCTCGTTTGCTGATGACGAAATCAAGAGTGAGTTGACCAATCCAGTCGACGCATTCTTGTTGAAGTCGCTGAAGGAAAACGAACTTGAGTTTTCATCGTCGGCCGATCCGCAGACATTGATACGACGCGCATCAATCGTGTTGACTGGAATTGCTCCGACTTCTAAACAAACGAATGACTTTGTTGCCGCCTATGAAAAGGATGGCGAGCAAGCCTACCAATCACTTGTCGATCGCTTGCTTGGATCAGAGCATTTTGGTGAACGCTGGGCACAACATTGGCTTGATGTAATTCGTTGGGCAGAGACCAACGGCTCGGAAGCCAATCTCTATCGCAAGAACGCTTGGATTTATCGCGACTATGTTGTGCGGGCGTTCAATGAAGACAAGCCCTATGATGAGTTTGTCCGAGAGCAAATTGCTGGCGACTCGTTGGGAGTTGGCGAAGCAACCGGATTTCTTGTGGCTGGCCCACACGTTCCTGCCGCAACCGTAGGCCGAGAGCCAACAGCGATACGTCAGGCCCGCGCCGATCGAATGGATGAAGTCATGCAGACGGTTGGAGCATCGATGATGGGAGTCACGATCGGTTGCGCACGTTGTCATAACCACAAATTCGATCCAATCACGATTAAAGATTACTACTCGCTAACTGGCGTGTTTCAGGATGTTGAATTCGGTAGTCGGTTTCCTGAATACTCAGATGAGCATCCGCTTCGGCAACGTGGCGGAGAACTCAGAAGAGAGATTTCAAAGCAACGAAAGTTCTTGAAAGAGTTTGGTGGCTGGGAAGAAAACTGGGGTGCGTTTCGCGAATTGCACTTCGAGCCAGTCACGACCAAGGCCGTAAAAATCAAGTTCAAGATGCCAAATATCTTCATTGATGAATTGGAATTGTTCGGTCCTGAGAATCGCCGTGAAAACCTCGCGGCAGCGGATCGGGGAACCAAAGTTTCTGGCGTCCCTGAAGAAGGCTTCGAAGGACGCCATCCGATCGAGCGATTAATCGACGGCCAGTACGGAACCATGAATTGGCGTGTATCGAATAAAAAAGGCCCGAAAAAAGAGACTTGGGTCCAACTCGATTTCGAGGAGCCGCAGAATATCAACCGACTTCGGATGAGCAACAATCGTGAGTATTTCTACGACACAGATTACCTCACGAAAAAACCAAACTTGCCTCGTTACGAATTTGACTTGTCGATCTTAAAAGACGATGGAACTTGGCAGCCTTGGGTTGGGACCTGGCATGTCAACAAGAAGTTGAATGAAAAACATCCCGAGCGCAAAGCCGCAATCAACAAGATTCAAAAAGCGATCAAGGCACTGGGAGAAGAAGGCCCGCGTCCAAGTTTCGTTGGCCGATTCGTAAAGCCTGTTGTGACCCGCGTGCTTTCACGAGGTAGTCCAGAAAATCCTCGTGATGAAGTGCCGCCAGCTGGCCCGGCAATTCTCGATGGCGATTTGAAACTTGACTCAAAAGCGTCTGGCTCAAAACGTCGAGCGGAGTTTGCGAAATGGATTAGTAACTCAGAAAACCCGCTGACTTCACGTGTGATGGCCAATCGAATTTGGCATCACGTATTTGGCAGCGGCATTGTTCCAACCACGGCGTATTTTGGAAAAGCCGGCGCGCCTCCGACGCATCCTGAATTGTTGGAATGGTTGGCTGCAGAATTTGTCGAGCCAACGGTGATGACGTCAGTCGATTCCGATTCGCCTGCGGAAGCTTGGTCGATGAAGTCGATGATCAAGATGTTGGTGATGTCGAAAGCCTTTCGTCAGTCGAGTGCTCCTGTGGAGGCGGGAATGGCGAAAGACGCAGGAGCAGCGTTGCTTTGGCGGTTTCCTCCCAAGCGTGTTGAGGCGGAAGTGATTCGCGACTCAGTTCTTCAGGCTTCCGGCACGCTTGACCGAACGATCGGTGGAAAGAGCTACCGCATTCACAACGAAAAGAAAACTTACGCCCAATGGGAAGTGCTCGACAATCATGGCCCGCAGACTTGGCGGCGTATGCTTTATCAAGAACGAATGCGACGTGTGGACGATCGGATTTTCACGGCTTTTGACTTTCCCGATTGCGGACAAGTTCGAGCCAAGCGTCCGATTTCGACGACGCCTCTTCAGGCACTCAACTTAATGAACAGCGATTTTGTCTTGGAGCAGTCGAAGCTAATCGCAGATCGAGCGACGAAGGATGCGGGTGGCGACGAAGCCAAGTCAATTGACCGATGTTTCGAATTGTTGCTTTGCCGAGTACCGACGGAAGAAGAGCGTGCAGAATGTTTGGCAGTTGCAAAAGAGAATGATCTTTCGCTTGTTTGTCGAGCTTTGATCAATTCAAACGAGTTTGCGTTTTTGCCTTAGTTGGATTTGCCGTCCAGGCTCTTCCAAAACGCATTCGAATCAATTTGTTTTTGTAGATAGAAACCATGACCAAACCAGAAAATCTTTCGCCTCAAGGCCGACGCTTGCTTGATCGCCGAAGTTTCATTGGAACTGCGGGGCTTTCGACAGCGGGAATCGCTTTGGCAAGTCTGCTTTCGGCCGATGGACTGTTGGCTGACGACGACAAAATCAAAACGGTAAGCGGAAAGTCTCCGATTCGCCCGGCGATTGATCCGAACAATCCGTACGCGCCTCGTGGTGCCCATTTCGAAAGTGCGGCCAAACAAGTATTGGTGATCTATTTGCCAGGGGCCGTTAGCCATATCGATACGTTCGATTACAAGCCGGCTCTTTACAAGCTGCACGGCAAAAAGCCACCGGGTCTTCCAGCGGTAACTTTCGAAGGACCATCCGGAAACATTGCCAAACCGTTTTGGGATTTCAAGCCTCGCGGTGAAACCGGAAAAATGGTTTCCGATCTTCTGCCTAACCTTGCCAAACAAGTCGACGATTTTTGCTTCATCCATTCGCTTTCGACTGATACAAGTGCTCATCCGCAGGGTGAGAATTTCATGAACACCGGATTCACGATGGAAGGCTTTCCGTCGTTTGGTTCATGGGTGACCTATGCCTTGGGAACCGAAAATCAGGAGCTTCCATCGTTCGTAGCGATCAATGATCCGCGAGGACTCGCGCGAAGCGGCAAGAACAATTTTGGAAACGGATTTCTTCCGGCTGCGTTTCAAGGGACTGATTTCAGTGCAAAGAATCCACCCAACAATCTTCATCGACCCGGTTCGATTTCGGCCGAGTTTGATCGCGGAACTGTAGACTTGCTGCAACGACTTAACGCTCGGCATCTGGAAAAGTATCCGGGCGACGCGAATCTTGCCGGTCGGATTGCAAGCTACGAATTGGCTGGGCGAATGCAAACTTCCGTTCCAGACGTGATGGACTTGTCCGGTGAAACGGCTTCGACGTTGAAGGAATACGGCGTCGAAACAGGAACTGAGTTGAAGCAGGAGTACGCGAAGAACTGCATTCTCGCGCGTCGACTGCTTGAAAAAGGAGTTCGTGTCGTTCAATTGTTTAATGGAAGCGATCCGGCAGGTGGAAATGGAATTACCAACTGGGACTCGCATTCGAATATTGAGAAAACGCACGCGATGCAGGCCGAGATCATGGATCAACCAACCGCGGCGTTGCTCGCCGATATGAAGCAGCGAGGCATGATGGAAAACACGCTCGTGGTTTGGGCGACTGAATTCGGACGGATGCCATTCTTGCAAGCCAATGGGACAGGCCGCGACCATAACCCGGATGCTTTCACTTGTTTCTTGACAGGTGCCGGTGTGAAAAAAGGATTTAGCTATGGCGAGAGTGACGAATTTGGTTTCAAGGCAACCGTCGACAAGACCAGCGTTTACGACTTTAACGCAACGATTCTGCATCTGATGGGACTCGACCACGAACGTCTCACGTTCTATCACAATGGACTTGAACGTCGGTTAACGAATGTTCATGGCCATGTGATCAAAGAGCTATTGGCTTAAAACTTGTGATTGGCATGTGAACCTTTCTCAACGGATTCTGTCTTGAGGAAATTAGAAAAGATAGAATGAAACACTTGAGAAAAGAAAATGTCGAAGCTGAACCAGATCGTTGCCGTCGTTAACGGCAAGAAAACACGCACGCAAAAATCGCTTACCGAAGTCTACAAAAAGCTGCAAAAGCCCGCCTTGTTCGAGGGAATCTCTCGGACTTACACGCCTGTCGACGAAGACGGTGAAACGCAACCATCTGAGAAAAAGAACGTGCAGTTCAAGTCTCGAGAAGCGATCAACGAAGTCCGTGAAATCTTGCGAGATCTTCTCGACGTGACGGCGACACAAGATTGGGCCAACTGTTCCGCGAAAGCCGATGTCGTGGTCGATGGAGCAACCGTTCTCGAACAGGTGCCGGTAACGTATCTGATGTTCCTGGAGAAACAAATCACGGATCTTCACACGTTTGTTCAAACGATTCCTGTTCTTGAACCGGGAGAAACCTGGAACTGGGACGAGAACGCTGATTGTTATGCGACCGAACCGTCAATGAGCAATCGAACGAAAAAAGTTCCACGTAGTCATATCTTGTACGAAGCAACTGAAAAGCACCCGGCCCAAGTCGAGATGTACCACGAGGACGTCAAGGTTGGCGAGTGGCGAACGATTAAGTTTTCGAGTTCACTGGCGGCCCAAGAGCGAAATGAAATCCTCCAACGAATTCGGCGACTTCAAGAGGCGATCAAATTCGCTCGTGAAGAAGCCAACTCAATGGAGGTGGATGAAGTAAAAATTGGAAACAGAGTCTTTGACTTTGTGTTCGGAGCCCAGTCTTAGTTTTAGTTTTAGCTTAAACAACGCGACCCAGTGCAGGTTCGATTCCTGCCCCCGACACTTTGTTACGTTTCGAAAGTCGAACGTGACCCGGGACGATCATCGCTGATGGATCGTCAATTCGTCGGGGTAGCCCAATTGGAAGAGGCATCGCAATTAGCTTGAGATTATTGCTCCAGATTGACTTCGCACCGTCACTTGTTGAATCGAAGGTCAGATACAAACAACCGATGAGGTATGGGTTCAACTCCCATTCCCCGCTCTCGTTTTGAGTTTAAGAATTGTCGCTGAGAGATCCTGATGTGATGACGGATTTCGAATGGCTGGCAGTTCATTACTCAGGATATCGGCACGCTTATTAGCGGGGATAGCTCAACCGTAGAGCGCTCGGTATTAATCTAAAGGTCTGACTTAAACGGAAATAGTCAACAAGTCGCATTTGTGCCAGTGCAAACCGCCCCCGGGTCAAGGGTATTGATCCGGGGGTTCTTTTTTGAATAGCAGGTGAAATGCGGAATCTGAATGAAGAAACGATTTCATTGAGATGAAAGCCTCAGATTCACCC
>CAYMFZ010000178.1:0-9576 GCA_964389585.1 uncultured Pirellulaceae bacterium
GTGCGGGGGGCGGTCAGAAATGACCGTCCCTACCGCGATCTCTAAAAGGTTGTGTTGTAAAACGGATTCGACACGTTTTTCATAAGCAACACGGTGATAATCGGCAACGGCTAGACATCAAAATCGGAACGACCGGCACGGTCGCGTATAAATTGTTAGGGAAGGCCCTTTTCGCGGGCCATTATTAGCAAGTTCAGCAATGGAACGTATGTTTTTGGGTTGAGTGACATTCATTTATGGTTCATTTCAATCCCACCTGCCTCCATGCTCTCCAAAACTTTAACAAAATCAAAACCAAAGACGGGAACGCGCCCGGTCGGTTTTAGAGCCCACAAACCGATTCCCAAATCGGTCGGTGGTGACGCTTTGGGTTCGCCCACAGCCAACTCAAAGAAAAATTCTAAGCCCGCGTCTTCGGTTTCCGCAGCACCAGTTGCAACCAACCAACGTAATGCGCCGCCAATTAAAAAGCGGTCAAAAGGCAGCGGTTTTCTAAGCATGCTGTTTCTTTCGGCGATGGCAGCCGCTGGATACTACGTCTGGACATCGCTTTTTCAATACGAAGCCTTTGGTGTAATTGAAGGAAGAGTGATTTCTGTGGCGGCGCCTTGGGATGGCACTGTATCTAATTGGCAAGTTCGAGATGGCGAGACGGTTGTCCAGGGTCAAGTCTTGGCCCAAATCGAGAATATCGATATGGAACATGAAGTCGCGACCTTGGGCGATGAGTTGAAGATGAGCCAGGCGACGTTGGACGCGGAAATGTCGAAGATTAAATTCGAAGTTCAAAATCAATCGGAACGTAGCCAAATCGCGGTCGCGGAATACCTGAAGTCTTACGGTGAGTTGCTTGCTGAGAAGGCCAAGCTTCAGGAGTTGGATCGCAAATTCGCTCGCACCAAACGGCTTGCAAAATCAAGCAATGTTTCGCGTTCCGAGTACGAAAAGATCTTTTTCCAACTTGCGGGGCAACGAAAGAAGATTGAAAAACTGGAAGACGCGGTCGATGTGCTGAAGATCAGAAGCACAGACTCGAATCTTGCCGACAATGACGGCTCGGCTCGGCTTAAGCCAATTCTCGCTGAGATCGAGTTGACTCAATCGAAAATAACTCGCTTGCGAGAGCGAATTGATCAAGGACAAATCCGAGCACCAGTCAGTGGTCGCATTACAAAGCGTCACTCTTTGACCGGCGAAGCAACTCGGCTTGGCGAAACAGTGATTGAAATTCTCGAAGACAACTCTGTTGAGGCCGTGCTTTATGTGCCTCAGAAAATCGTCGACGAATTTGTTGTTGGAAACGAAATCGAAATAACGCTTGAGCCCTACGATCAACCTTTGCGTTGTACCATCAGTCGGTTTGGTGACCAGTTTGAGTCGGCCCCAAAAAGCATTGAGCGATTCTACAAAGTCAATCAGCCGCTACTTCCGGTTTACTTGTCCCCCGGAGTCGATGCTGATCAGGTCATGGCAATGCGAGTCGGAGGTACCGTCAAGCGTCCTTACGAATACAGCAAAGCCATCGGCAACATGGTTGAGGACGCGAAATCATTTGCAGAAAAGTTCAAATCAAACGGTTCGTCAATAGATTCGTCGACTGAAGGAGCAGAAGAATCCGGCATCGCCATCACCAATGAGAATCCATCAAACGGTGAAACAGTTCGCTTGGGAACAGAAGAGGTTCCAGCGATTTAGTTGGCGGATAATTCATGTCTTCAAAAATAAAACAGCCTGGAGTGCCCATCATCGGCGCTGATGCCGAACTACAGGCGCGAATGCGAGCCGAAGTCAAAACGGATCGGTTGAAAAACGTTGGGAAACGCCTTTCGAATCCGAGAATTTCTCGGCTTGAACAGAATCAACGAAAGCAAACCCGGTATCCCATCTCAAATTCCGTCATCGCGTTCCCAACATTGGAAAGCCGTGAGGTGGCTACGTCTGATGCGCTTGTTGGCATCGGGTTGGATATTGGGTCTGGTGGAATAAAAGTTCTGGTTGACGCAGCAAGACCTCACGTTGGGCTGGAGCTTGTGGTTGGTCTGGAGCAGAAAACGAACGACTACAGATTTTGCGCGGGTGTGGTTTCCTCCGTCCGGCAATCGCGTGGGGCTTTCGAAGTCGGAATCGAATTCAAAGGGTATATGCACGAGGTGCTAGAGTGCGAACAAATTGTTCCCATTCTTGACCGCGAGGACATGCGATTTAGTTTCGCCTATCCAGATGGCGTACTCGCGTCGCTTTGTCGAATCGGGGCAGCAGTTTCAACGCCGCTTGACTCGATTCTGCTTTGTCCCAACTGCCGCGGGATTCCAACCATTCGGCGCGGTTGCAGTATGTGTCTTTCAAGCAACGTGAAAGCCTCCCGGATGATTCACCATTTCGCTTGTGCAAATGTTGACTTCGTCGAAGCGTTCGAGCATGAGGGCGAACTTTGCTGTCAGAAGTGCCGAACGAGACGTTTGATCGTCGGATCGGATTACGAATATTTGAACGGCCCCAAAGTCTGCTACGACTGCGGCCAAGCCAACTTGGAGAAGATAGAGATTGGGCATTGTCTAAGTTGCGAGCATCGGTTTGCAATGGAAACAGCACATGAAATGGAGATTGTAGGCTACCGTGTTAACCGATTGGATATACTGGCTTTCCTCGCTATCTAACACGCAGAAGTTTTGGATGATGCTTCCATTTCTACTGTTTGATGGTACGCGCTATACGTTCGCAACGGGCGTCATGCTCGTTTACGATGCGCTGCGCGCCAGTATCGGTTCAATCTTTGGTAAGACCGAGGCTGAAGAAGACTGGAGCTATTGTCCAACGGTTGCCGTAATGATCGTGGGACTGAACGAAGGTGATACGATCAAAAGTGCGCTTGAGTCGGTTTACGATACGTATCCCAAAATGGATTTGTATGTTGTCGACGATGGTTCAACGGATGATATGGCGGCCAACGCGGCAGAGTTTGCAAAAACACATCGTGGAGTAACGGTCCTCAGTCGAAAGCTTCGAGGTGGCAAATCGTCCGCGATGAATATGCCACTTCCTTTGATCACCGCCGAAGTGGTTGTGGTCATCGACAGCGATTCCCATTTGGCACCTGGCGCGATTTGGAATATCGTTCAACCGTTTAAGGATCCCAAAGTTGGGGCGGTTTCGGGAAGCGTGAGTGCCCGCAATCCGTTCGTTAATCTTTGCACTTGGCTGCAAGCGATGGAGTATCGTCGTTCGATTTTCTTGGGGCGGATTTTGCTGGCGAGGCTAGGTGTACTCGGGATCGTTTCCGGTGCCCTGGGTGCTTTTCGAAAATCTGCATTGGATAGTTTTGGCGGTTGGGATGTCGGACCGGGAGAAGATGGCGACTTAACGATCAAGTTTCGCAAGGCCGGCTACAAAATTGGCTACGTTCCAGAGGCTTCGTGTCTGACAAATGTCCCCACGAAATTCAATACGCTTACAAAACAGAGACGTCGTTGGGAATGGGCGGCCATCACGTTCGAGTGTCGCAAGCACATTGATGCAGGAAACCCATTCGGCAAGCACTTTCAAATCCGCACGTTTCTGATGATGCTTGAGCGTTGGACCTTCAATCTTGTGTTGGTCTATCTCAGTGTCATCTATTGGATCTATATGCTGTTTTGTTATCAGGGTTGGCAAATCGGGTACGTCGCATTCTTGTTCTATCTGATTTATGTCACGTGCGATTTCTTGCAAGTCACAATGTTGGTCTATTACTCAGACAAGAAGTGGCAGGATATTAAGCTAGGATTGATTTCGCCGTTGATGCCGCTGTACTACGCCTACCAAAAAGTCGTGACACTGATTGCAATCACGGAAGAGTTGTTCATGCGTAAGTCGTTTGAGAGTAACTTCGTTCCGGAAAGAGTGCGCAATGCGACTTGGCATTGGTAGGTAGAATCAAGCAAAGCGCGGATCCATTCATACTCATACTCTTCATCCCAATCTCAATCGCGTTTACCGACGATTCATTCTTAGCAACTTTTGAACTGTAAAACGTAATGTCGAGTGTCAAGCAGTGTAGAACAGTTGTCCTCAACTGTTCAGCATCACGCCAGATCGTGACTACTGAGATAGATTGAAATCGCTTGGGTTTTGCAATCCCTTGGAGTTGAAGGATTAGCTTTGAATCTTGGGAGAAGGATCAAGAACAAGAACAAGAACAAGATCGCTGTGCTATCTTGATGCGATGTTCTCTCTCAACAGATCCTTCAACACGGTCTGTACATGACTAGCCGGAATCGCGTAAGTCGCTGCTCTTCCATGCCTCGCAATGTTGACACCCAAAACGTTTCCATCAAGATCAGTGATCGGCCCACCACATTGTTCAGGAAACAACGGTGAGTCATGTTGGAAAACAGATGGGAAATTGTCATCTCTCCGACTGGGGATGGCGCCCAAACGATTCATCATCTTGAATCGTGCAGCCTGTTCGCCTGAATAATCTCTGTCAGCCAAAGTCGCATTCGTTTTTCCGGCCGAACCGTTTCGTAAATATTCGATTTCCACGGTATCACCAGGAACCCGGTCACGAATCGCCTTGACTAAGCTTTCGGAATTCGTGAGCCGAACTCCGCCTAGCTTCGTAAGAATATCTCCGTTTTGTAGTCCGGCTGCGAACGATGCCGATCCCGATCGAATGTCACCGACGCGAACGCCTTGCGAAGTCGTTTCAGGTTGAACCCCGAGGAAGGCCTGTTTCCCAAGTGCGGTCGAGCGAGCGGCAACGCTGTAGGTACCAATTGCGACAACTTTACCATGTTGATCGGGCGTCAGCACAAAAGTGCCGGACTTTGGTTTTTTCTCAGACCAACGAACGACCGAAAGATTGGCAGCTTCGACTTTGAGAATCGCCAAATCATTCGCCGTGTCCGTTCTGACGATTTTGGCTTCTAAACGTTGACCGTTATTCAATTCGCAAACCAGACCTTCGCTCGTTTCGACTTCACTTGCTTTCGTCAAAATATAACCGTCGTCGCGGACAACCAACCCAAGGGCAACTTGCAAGTCGCCTTCGAGGATTGCAACGGTGCTGACAGAGACGGAGGAAACAGGTTGCTTGATTTGATCCAAGACAACTGGGCTTTGTCGTTCAAGTCTATTTCGTTGGCGATTTCGAAAGCTGGGTAGTTCAAACTTGAGTGCAATGTTACCGCCACCTTCTTCAACCTTGATCGCGTCAAGTCCTTCGAATGGGTTGATCGGGTTGGCTCGAAATCGTTTGAACTCAGCCGGTGTGAATTCGACCGTCGCTGTATCGTTCTTAATGGCTGTCTTGAATTTGGCTTGGAGATCTTCGTCAAGGTCATCAAGCATTCCTTGGAAGACGTCTTTGACGTCACGAGGAAGTTGAGCGTGCGCATCGGAGGCATTGCCCAACAAGATTGCGAAGAGGAGTGTTTGTGAGACAGCGAGTAACAGAGATTTTCGTAAAATCATGTTGCGCAATCCTTTGCTTAAGCTACGGCACGGTTTCGACAAAGTAGTCGATGTCATGCTTTTCAAATTCGAATTCATTTTGGTTACCTCAAGATGATTTCGAAATCAATTGAAATGCCATTTCGCTCAACCGAAATGGGAAAAACCTCGCCCGCGTGTTTCCTTTTGATGACGTCGATCAAATGTTGGCCATTTCTGATGAAGACATTATCGAACTTTGTAACGATGTCGCCTTTCCGCAGCCCAACGTCATGAGCCGAGCCGCCTTCTTCGACCGATTTCAGTAGACAACGCGGGGCTGATTTATCGACGCGAACTCCAATGCGTCCCCGCTTCGTTTTCTTGTCAGGCTCGTTGAGTTCAGGCAAGCTGCCCCAACTGTCGCCCCGCTTAAGCCGATCCCAATCGCGGATAAACGTCGGGATCGAAACGTGACGATTTTCTGCGACTGAATCTCCAATCGAAGAATGGATTCCGATCAGCTCACCATCGAGATTGAACAGCGGTCCGCCTGAATCACCACCGATCAAAACTGCGTCCGTGAGGATTTGGTGGTTTAATTGCGAAAGGATGCGACCTGTTCGCACGGGAGCCGTTCGACCCAACTCCCAGCCACCGGAGTGTCCGAGAGACACGACCCATGATCCAAGTTCTTGGTTTAAGTCGCGATTCAATTTTACAAACGGGTATTCGCCGGCTTCCAAGATTTGAAGCATGCCCGCATCGGTGTTGAGATTCTTGCCCAACGATCTTGCTTTCACTCGGCGCCCAGAAGAAAGCGTAACCTCGTACTGGCCTCGATCGGGACTTGCCATCACATGTCCGGCAGTCAAAACCAATCCGTCGGCACTGATGATGACGCCACTTCCAAATCCGACGCCATCGGAAACCGCGACTAGCGACTTCATATTTTGGCCAACAACGGTGGTGACTTTCTGTTCGATCTCTTTCAGTTTTCGAACGGCGTCATTTTCGAATCCTGCAGCGAACTTTGTCGATGCAGAAACCAGAATGATTAGAACCAGAACGGCGAGAAGTCTTTTGATCTGCGTCATATAAATATTCCATTCAGTTGGAATTCAGGTCGTCCGTGACTTTCCTATCTTTTCATGCAAGGCTGATCTTAGGAAGTCTGATTGCGTCTTGAAGATTTGTCGTGGCGAGTTTCATCGTGGGTTGGCCTATTTGTTTATCGGTTGAGATAACGTTTCGACTGTTGTATTGATTGATTGGTTCCTGCACGACGCGCCTTTCCGCCATTTTATTGCAGTCAAACCGTTATCAATATTTTGTCTGAGGAAATGTCGTCGCAATTAGTAATAGCGGGGTCACCATTGACCTTGAGCTGGTTAGCTGTCGCAGTCATGCTATCGTTTCTATCTCACTATTATAGATGCTCAGCAAGCCCAGAAAAATTGCGTTTGAGGTTTAGGCAGAGATAAACGTGGGGATGAAAAGTTGGTTTTGTCACAGTTGGTGGCTTAGGTGTTGATGTTGAATACATTTTGCCAACGATTGGTTTTGGCGAAAAATTTAGGTCAAGAGCCGAGCGGTCGAGGTGAGTATGTTGAAAATTTTGTTTTACATTTGGGCCTCACCGAATTCGATGCTTGGCATTTTCGTTGGAATGATTGGCGTCGTGAGTGGTGGCAAGCTTCAAATGAAGCGAGGTTGTTTGGAGTTCCATGGCGGATTCGTAACATGGTTGTTGGAGAACATTTCCAAACACGGCGTGTGGGCGATGACGCTGGGACACACGATCATTGGTCAAAATTCGCACGCACTTCATGTTGCTCGAGATCACGAACAGGTTCACGTGCGTCAATACGAGCGTTGGGGGCCATTCTTTATTCCTGTCTATTTACTCTGCTCGGGGTACCTTTGGTTCATGAAAAAAGATTGCTATCGAGAAAATCCGTTTGAGGTGGAGGCTTACGACATCTCAGATCCCCAACAGAATCGTTTGACCGATGGTGACGAATAGAGCCACGCAAATGTGCCGAAACTCTCGAGCAGATTTTGGGTTGCACTACTAGATTCGGCGTGAGTTCAAATACGGAAATGAGTTGAATCTTGTTTTACTTCAATTGTCAGCACCCACGCCCACAGATACGATGGAACTGCGGGTAAACTAGAACCCTCATCGTCGTGCGTGATCAATTGCTCGCGGGATATCGCCAAAGCGCCTTTGGAACATCGTTATGAAATTTGATTCGAACACTAAGTGCAATACAGGGTTCCGCAATTCAGTAATCGGCAATTCAGCAATCCGCAGGATGGGAATCAGCCTCAAACCGTTTGGGTTGGTGGCAATGGTCGCTGCTGTGATAGTTTCCGGCTTGATGTCAGCAGATTGTATCGCCGATGAGTATGAGTTTACCGAAGACGCTCCTGCCGCGATTAAGAAAGCAGTTAAGGAAGACAAGGATCTAATCTTTTTCTTCACGGGTTCTGATTGGTGTCCTCCTTGCCAAAAGTTGGAAGAGGAAGTGTTCGCGGAAAAAGAGTTCATGTTCGAAGTCTCCAAGCATTACGTCTTGGTCAAACTCGACTTTCCAAAGCAGACGGAACAGGATCCGGCGACCGCAAAGCAAAACGAAGAGTATTCAAAAAAGTATGGCATCGATGGTTTTCCGACTTTGGTGCTGACGGACAACAAGCTCAAGCCATTTGCGTTTGCGAGCTACGAGGAAGGTGGATTTCAAAATTACCTTGGGCTGCTTGAGGAAGCGAGGAAGCTTCGCGTCAATCGGGATGAAAAACTCAAGGCTGCCGAGGGCAAGACTGGTGCCGAGCGGGCAAAGCTGCTTGACGAAGCCATCAGCGAAATGCGAACGGAGATCATTGGTGTCTACTATGCCGACATCGTTGAGGAGATTGTCAAACTCGACAAAGACAACGCACTTGGACTGCGAAAAAAATGGAATGCAGCCGAAGACGCTGAGATGAGAAAAGTCATCATGGAGGACTTGATGCTGATGGCTCGCGTTGAGAAACCTGGTCGGGCGATTGAGTTTATCGACGAAGTCATGAAGGAAATTGAATTCTCAGATTCAGAACGACTGAAGATCTTTCAGATGAAACTGAATCTCGTTCGAAAACTACAGGATGTCAAAAAGGTAGACGCCTTATTGGATGAGATGATTGCTTTGGACGGCGTCGAAGGTGCGACTCGGCAGCGTTTAATCGTCAAGAAGATTTACTTGATGGTCGGATCAAAGCGAGCAGGCGAAGCGATGAAGTTGCTGGACAAGACGATTGAAGAAGGCGATGGTTCAATGCATCTCTATCTCGCGAAAGGCCAGTTGCATGCTTCGAAAAAGGAATATCGGCCAGCCGTCGAGGCGTTTGATCATGCTTTGAAAACGGCACGAAACAACCCCGACATGATGATCGACCTCGTTAGCGCCAAAGCGGATGCACTGTTCGCGACTGACGATGCCAAAGGTGCTTTGACAGCGCTCGATAATTTTTCGGACGATACTCAAATGCCTTCAGACCTACGTGCCGAGGCCTTGCTTCACAAAGCGATGATCATGCGTGACATGAAGCGTCAACGGCAAGCGATTTTGGCGGAGAACCGAGCGATTGAGATTTCAGAGTCACCGGCTGAACGTGCTGAGATGCAAAAGATTGTCGATCGACTTCGCAAAAAGTTTGGAAGTTGATGCAGGCGGTTGAATCCGTTTACAGCCAGAAAGGCTTTGCAGTTCTTCTGGTTTTTTGATGCGGACAATTGAAATTCTGAGCCATTCTGGCTAACTTATTGGGGTGAATTATCCTATTCAATGACGTGGCGATAACGCTACGGCGTTTTAAAAATTACGGAGAGTCAGACCATGTCGAAGAAATCAAACCGGCGCGATTTTGTAAAGTCAACCGCGGCATTAGGCGCGGGAGCTTGGGTGTTGGGCGGGACAACGCTTAAACCGAGTGTCTCATCTATCGATGAGATTCGATTTGCGTGTGTTGGCGTTGGAGGTAAAGGCGCTAGCGATTCGACAGCCGCAGGCGCCCACGGCAAGGTTGTTGCAATGTGTGACATTGACGATGAAATTTTGGCGAAAAAGAAAGGCGAATTCTCCGACGCCAAAACGTACAACGACTATCGCAAGATGTTTGAGG
>CAYMFZ010000179.1:0-9556 GCA_964389585.1 uncultured Pirellulaceae bacterium
TGGGAGTGAAGGGGGAGTGAAGTGGGAGTGAAGTGGGAGTGAAGGTGGCTTGAGAGTGAGGGCTCACGTCTAACTAGCAATCGCCATTCTCGCATGGGCGTTGTCCCGGCTTCATCCCTTTCTTGTCACAGAAGGGGCACTGTTTGGGATCGACGTCTTCGTCGTCATCCATTTCGTCGCTTCGGAATCCCACTGTGTCCCGCCAGCCGCAGTCCACGCACTTTAGTTCCCAGGCGTCGATCGTTAGGTCGTCCCCTTCGAAGTGGTTATACTTGCACGCGAGCGGGCACTCATCGCGTCCGCCTTGAAGGCATTTTCCGTTGGGGGGAGTAAGCGGTTTCACGTGAATTCGCGTTGAAATTGGCCGGGCTAATAGATCGCAGGCTATTCGTTTTAGACAACTAGCCATTAAACTTACAGCACAGCTTCGCGACACAAAAGTGAGTCGTAACGAATTGGCTCAGATTAATCGGATTGAAAGATAGCGAGATTGAGAAATGAAAAAGAACTTGAATATCAACTTTGGCAAAATCTGCTTCTTCTGTTTCCTCGCTCCGGCGATGTTTTTTGTTGGGACGATTTTCGCTCAAGAATCCAGTCCCACTGTCGCGACACCTGATATGTCATTGATTGATGATGTCGAAAAGGGGTTCGTCTCGCTCTTTAATGGCAAGAACCTAGAAGGCTGGGAGCAAAAGAATGGAACGGCAACTTACGAAGTCGTAGATGGAACGATACTGGGCACGACGGCGGAAGGCAGTCCGAATTCGTTTCTTTGTTCAATCAAAGATTACGAGAATTTCGATTTGCGATTCGAAGTTAAAGTCGACGACGAATTGAATTCTGGTGTTCAAATCCGATCAGTTAGCAAGCCTGGCTATAAAGAAGGTCGAGTTCATGGGCCGCAAGTTGAAATTGAATCGGGGCCGGGATCTTCTGGATTCATTTACTCTGAGGGGACCGGGCGAAAATGGATCAGCGCCGACCCTGCCGAGCACGAGGTCTTTAAAAATGGCAAGTGGAATCACTACCGTGTTTTGGCTGATGGAAATCGGGTTCAGACTTGGGTTAACGGCAAGCCAATCGAAGACGCTGAAATTCCTGCGGTCGAGTCCGCCAAAGGGTTTATTGGACTTCAGGTTCATGGCCTCAACAAAAAGCAGAAAGGGCCTTTCAAGGTTCAATGGCAAAACATTCGAATCAAAGAGCTTGATGGTAAAGAGACGCGAAGTATCACAGCGATTAAAGGCACGCCGACGGTTGATGGGAAAATTGAAGACGCTTGGAAAGGCGTCCCTCGTTTGGTCACGAGCCGAAGCGTTGATGAGCTAAATGAGTTGGGAGAAGGCAAGGCTCCAGCAACGGCTTGGGTCCGATGTATGTGGGATGACGGCCATCTTTACTGTCTTGCCGAAGTGAAAGATTCGAAAATCAGTGTCTCCGGCGGTGACGAATGGGATCGTGATGGAGTTGAGTTTTTCATCGACGGTGGGATGGAGCGAAGCGATTCTTATGATGCGAATGATGCTCAGTATCGAACAGAAGCAGAAGGAAACAATTCCGCAGGAAGCTCGAGCGAATTGTCGAATTACAAATCGGTTGTCACGAAAACCGAAACGGGTTATCTCGTCGAAGCCTGTATCAAACTCGACACCGCAGATGGCAAGAAGATTGGCTTTGATGTTCAAGTCAACAATGATCCCGGTGAAGGAAGACGTATGTCGGTGATGAAATGGAATGATCCAACCAATGACTCGTATATGAGTACCGCCGGATTCGGGACTTTGGAAATGATCGAAAAGTAGTTCGACATAGATGCCCGTTCAGCAATCGAATTTTGAATTTCAATTGTTGTTTGAGAATTAGAAGTGGCGGGCTCAGGGAATTTCTTGGGACTGCTACTGATTTTGCTCACAATGGGCTTTTGAGTTTTGAGCCAAGCGAAAATGGCTCTTTGAGTCTGCAGGCGACAACTTTGATTAAGCAACTTTGATTTACAACGCATAGGCATGAAGACCTGATGGGAAAAAAGAGCAAGAAGAAGACAATGGCCGCCAAGGCTGACAAATTTTTGTGTTACCAAAAATCTGTTCAATCGCCCGAGCATGAGATCGAATTTTTCGAACAAGCGTTCAAAGAGTCTTTTAAACGTAAGCCAAATTCATTGCGAGAAGATTTCTGCGGAACGTTTGCGATTTGCTGCGAATGGGTGAAGGCGAACAAAAATCGGACAGCGATTGGAGTTGATCTGTGCGAGGAGACTTTGCAATGGGGGCGAGACAATAACCTCGCGAAACTTTCCGAAGCACAGCAAAGCCGAGTTCGGTTACTTGAGCAGGATGTTCGGAAACGAAATCGTCCCCAGGTTGACGTCTTGGCTGCGCAGAATTTTTCGTTTTGGATTTTCAAGACTCGGGCTGAGGTTGTCGAGTATTTCAAATCGGCGCGTGCGAATCTCGCTTCCGAGGGCATCATGGTGATGGACATGATGGGGGGCGGCGAGTGCTTTGTCGAAGGTCAAGTCGACAAACGAACGATCAAAAAGGGCAAGAAGGGATTTAAATACCTTTGGAAGCAGGTTAGCTATAACCCGATTAATCATGACGCAAGTTTCTCAATTAGCTTTCGGTTTAAAGACGGCAGCAAGCTGACCGATGCGTTCGAATATCACTGGCGTTTTTGGACGATTCCCGAGGTGTGCGAAATGCTCGACGAAGCAGGATTTAGTGAAAGCCATATCTACTGGGAACGGGAAGACGAAAACGGGGAAGACACGGGCGATTGGGATCGGCAGACCAATGCGGAGAGCACCGGTTGTTGGATCGCTTACATTGTTGCGGTCAAGTAGACATTACAGGTGTTCTAAGGATGCTACAGGTTGGATTCTATTGATTGGCGTCTTGAATCTTGTGATTTGTTGTTGGTGCAAACGGTTTCATCAATGACAATATAAAGAATTCAAATCCCGCGACTATTAGCGATCTCAATGAGCCATTTTTACTCAATTCGATCCTCGAAAAGTTTCGCCTGCGCAATTGCTTTTTTGCTGATGGGAATCGTTGGACATTGGGCAAACGCCGAAGATGAAATTGGTAAGCAGATCTACGCTGCTCGTTGTGCGAGCTGTCATGGGGCCGCGGGCGAGGGAAAGACTGACAGTTTTGCGGATCCGCTCCAAGGCGATTTGGCCCTCAGTGAGCTCACGAATCTGATCGTTGAAACGATGCCGGAAGAAGATCCGGATCTCTGCGTTGGTGATGAGGCAAAGCAAGTCGCCGAATTCGTATTCGAAAACTTTTATTCGGCGAAAGCGCAAGCCCGATTGAATAACGCGAGAATTGAGCTGACTCATTTAACCGTGAGGCAGTATCGCGAGTCGGTCGCAGATCTTATTGGCACCTTTAAAAATCAGATTTGGATTCCAGAAGAACGTGGATTGGAAGCAAACTATTTTGCAGCGAGAAAGTGGACTGAGGATAAGCGACTAGCAAAGCAAGTCGATGCGACGGTCGACTATGGTGACTCGGTTCCTTACTTTGAGCCATCAGGCGAATACAAAAACATCAAGAAGGACAAGGATCCCAAAAAAGACGTCAACTTGATGAATCAAGGTTTTTCGGCATTCTGGACTGGCGGCGTGATCGCGCCAGAGACAGGCAACTACGAAATCATCGTTGAGTCGAAAAATGGTTTTGAACTGTTTGTTAACGACATGGAAAACGCGTTGCTTGATCGACGAGTTCGGTCGGATGATGTTGTCGAGCATAAAGCCAATCTGTTTCTCTTGGGCGGTCGCCCCTACGGATTGAAGTTGGAGATGTTCTCGTATCCAAAGCCGCCGGCGAAGATACGATTGCTTTGGCGAATACCCGGCGGCCAACCCGTCGTCATTCCCGAGTCAGCTTTGATCGCTCACCGACCTGATGAATCATTTTCGGTTTCGACGGCTTTTCCAGCGGACGATGCCAGCCAGGGTTATGAGCGTGGCGTTTCAATGTCGCAGCAATGGGATGCGGCGACCACTGACGCGGCAATTCAAACTGCGAATTGGATTTCTGAACGAGTTTGGGAATTAGCAAAGACGAAAGCTAATGACAATAACTCCGTAGAAAAAGTCAAATCGTTTTGCAACCAATTCGTAACACGCGCCTTCGCTAAAAAGCTGACTGAGAAAGATCGTCAGTTTTTTATCGACCAGCATTTTGACAATGAGATTTCGATCCAGAATCAAGTCAAAAGGGTCGTGATCATGACGTTGAAGTCGCCTAGATTTCTCTATCCTGGTTTACAACAACGAGGGAGAGATTTTGAGTTGGCTCGGAGAATGGGTTTGACGCTTTGGGATTCTCTGCCCGATGAGCGAATTTACAAACTAGCTCAGAAGGGGAAGCTGTCGGATGAGTCGACTGTCCATGGAGAACTTTATCGGATGGTTCACGACACGAGATCGCGTCAGAAGCTTCACTCGTTTTTCCACCACTGGCTGAAAACGGAGCATGCTGCCGAAGCCTCCAAGGATGAATCGCTTTTCCCAGAATTTGACGAGGAACTGGTCGCGGACCTGAAGACAAGTTTAGAGCTTTACCTCAATGATGTGGTTTGGAGTGAAGATTCAGACTTTCGAGATTTGTTTCTGGCTGATTACTTGTACGTCAACAATCGGCTAGCAAAATTCTATGGAATTGAGGATCCAGAGTCTGAATCAAATGATTCTGAAAACAGCACCGAGTCGCACGATGGTTTTTATCGAGTTGAAGTCGATCCAAAACAGCGGGCGGGAATCTTGACGCATCCTTACTTAATGAGTGGTTTGGCGTATCACAAAACAAGTTCGCCGATTCATCGTGGAGTCTTTGTCGCCAAGCAGTTGCTCGGTCGTCGACTTCGACAGCCTCCGAACGACGTTAAGCCTTTGACTGAGGAATTCAATCCAGAGATGACAACACGTCAACGTGTTGAGCATCAGACGAAAGAGACTGGATGCATGAATTGTCACACAGTGATCAATCCGCTCGGATTTAGTCTTGAGAATTTCGACGCGGTTGGGCGTTTTCGAACCAAAGAGAAAGCGAAACCGATTAATGTTTCGACGGTTTATAAAACGCCAGAAGGAAGTCAGGTTGATTTGAATGGCCCGCGTGATTTGGCGAATTTTTTGGCCAACGACGTGACGGCCCAACGCTGTTTCGTACAACAAATGTTCAACCATTATGCCAAACAACCAATTGAGGCGTTTGGAGCGGATCAACTCGATAGGTTGCACGAAAAATTCGTAAACAACGATTTTCATGTCCAACAATTGTTGGTGGATATCGCTTTGATCGTGATTGAGCATAAAGAATCGAAAGCTATCGCTGACAAGGCTAGTGCTGACCAGGACTGATAAAGACGGAGTCGAGTAAGGCGAGTGTAGAACAGTTGTCCTCAACTGTTTCGGAGTAAGAGTAAGACACAGGAAAGTTTCAACATGAAGAACATGAACACACGACGAGAATTCGTTCGCGGCGCAGGAGCTTTTGCTCTCGCCTTTCCGGGGCTTTCAAAATGGTCGGGTTTGTCTTGGCTGAATCCCGTGTCCAATCCAATCGAAAAGAAACGATTGGTGATCATGTTTTCGCCTAACGGGATGGTCAAAGAAGGTTTTTGGCCAGCTACCGAGGGGCCTGATTTTGAAATGGATCAAATCCTCAAGCCACTAGAGTCGTTCCGAGAAAAGACGTTGGTCGTTCACGGAATCTGCAATCAAGTCCGTGGTGATGGTGACAATCATATGCGGGGAATGAGTTGCTTATTAACCGGCAACGAGCTTTTTCCGGGCAACATTCAAGGCGGAAGCGATTCACCGGCGGGGTGGTGCAAGGGGATATCCATTGACCAGGAAATCAAGAAGTATCTTCAATCCAATGGTGCAACTCAGACGCGATTCGGCACGCTTGAATTTGGTGTGCGGGTGCCAAACCAAGCAGATCCATGGACACGAATGAGCTACGGTGGACCGAATCAACCGATCGCTCCCATCGACGATCCATACCGAATGTTCGACAAGATGTATGGCACGATGAAAGATCGTGAGAATCTCTTGAGCGTTCTCGATTTTGTTCAACAAGACATCGAAGCGACGAAATCGACGGTTGATCCGCGAGATCTCAAACTGCTCAATTCGCACAAGCGATTCGTTGGGCAGATGAACGCCGACCTGAAAAATTCTGGTAACACGACTTACGCGACGGATCCAATCGAGCTTCCGAAGAATGTCGCGAATATTAGCGAAAACATGCCTGAACTTTCAAAAATGCAAATCGACTTAATGGTCAATGGATTTGCCAATGACTTGAATCGAGTGTCGACGATTCAATACACACGTTCGGTCGGAAACGAGAAAATGCGATGGTTGGATGTGAAAGAAGGTCACCACCAACTTTCACATGACCCAGACGACAAAAAAGACTCGCAGGAAAAACTTCGCCGAATCAACACTTGGTACTGCGAGCAGGTGGCTTATTTGTGTAAGCGGCTTGAAGAAACCAAAGAGCCGGGTACCGACAAGTCGATGCTCGACAACACGTTGGTGGTTTGGACCAATGAGCTTGGGCACGGCAATTCGCATACGCTTCAGAATCTGCCGATGGTTATGGTCGGTGGAGGTTTTGGGTTTGACATGGGGCGATTCACGAAAGTCAAAGACGTTTCGACGACGCGTTTGTGGATGGCGATCGCACACGCGATGGGGCATCAACTCGATACATTCGGATTGGCGAAGCTTTGCAAAGACGGCCCAGTGAAACTTTAGGTCGTTGATGACCAGCCAAGATCTGTCGAGTCTTGGTACTAACTGGACAAGACTCGATTCAGTTTGATGTGCAGATTGAAACGGACAAACGAGTCTTGGAGTTAAGTGGAGTTAAGTTGACTCTGCCGCGAGTTTTCAAATGAAGTTGTAGTCTTTCTGTTGTTCCGCTCTGACCGCGGAGCGTTCAGCGACTATGTCGTTGATTTCTCCGAAATCTCGACGCTCTCATGCAAGAGTTCAACACTCGCAACCAGCTAACCCATCCTTCCTCGCAGCCGATACATTCCAAAAGGTGCAGGAGACCTCGCATTTAAATTCGCAGGTAGTGAAAGGAATTCGCAAGTAAAGCAAGCGAATCCTTAAGCGAATCCTTAAGCGAATCCTTAAGCGAATCCTTAAGCGAATCCTTAAGCAATCGCCGCAACAACCGCGTCGCCCATGACGCTGGTTGAAACGACATTCTCATTGTCGCTGGCAATGTCACCGGTTCGCAGTCCATCTGCGAGAACCGTTTGAACGGCAGCGTCGACTTTGTCCGCCAATTTTGCGTTCTCGAATGTCGTTCTCAGCATCATGCCCACCGACAAAATCGTAGCCAGCGGGTTTGCAATGTCCTGCCCGGCGATGTCTGGCGCGGATCCGTGAACAGGTTCGTACATGCCTTTGTTGTTTGCATCCAGCGAGGCCGAAGGCAACATTCCAATTGAACCCGTTAGCATCGACGCGGCATCAGAAAGAATATCGCCAAACAAATTCCCCGTTACAATGACGTCAAATTGCTTGGGGGCTCGGACAAGTTGCATACACGCATTGTCGATGTACATGTGAGAAAGTTCAACGTCCGAGTATTCAGTCGCAACGTCAGTCACAATCTCTCGCCAGAGTTCGGAAACTTCCATTACGTTGGCTTTGTCGACGCTGCAGACTCGGTTGTCTCGTTGTCGTGCGACCTTGAAAGCAGAATGGGCGATTCTTCGAATTTCAGGTTCGCGATAGACCATCGTGTTGTAGCCCATGCGAATTCCTGCATCGTCGGTGGTCATCTCCCGCGGCTGTCCGAAATAAATGCCACCAGTCAGTTCGCGAACGATCATGATGTCGAGACCTGAGACGACTTCTGGCTTAAGCGTGGACGCATCGGCAAGTTCAGGAAAAAGCAAAGCCGGTCGCAAGTTTGAAAAAAGCTCGAGTTCACTTCGAAGCGAAAGTAAAGCTCGCTCGGGTCGATGCTCACGCTTGATCGATTCCCATTTCGTCCCACCGACGGCTCCAAGCAAAATCGCATCGGCTGATTTTGCCAGTTCAAGAGTCGCTGGCGGGAGTGGATGACCATGCAGGTCATAAGCTGTTCCGCCAACCGGAGCGGAACTGCATTCGAATTTTGAGCCGCACGACTGATTGAGTTTTTCAATGACTCGGACAGCTTGCTCAGTGACTTCTGGGCCAATTCCATCACCAGGTAGGATGGCAATGTTTCCGGTATTCTTCATGTGGTAACGCAATGACTAACGTGTTGAAAAATGCGATACGGTGCCAATCAATTGTCACCGTGAAAAACTATCTTATCAACGTACGAAGAGCTTATGCAGTCGTGTTTGAAGATTCCAAATGGTAAAAACTGGTTACATTTTCGTCACCATCGAATGAGCCAGCACTACTTTAAAAAGTAAGGCATCAACTCCCAGCCATTTGGCTTGGCAAGTTCGCTGGCTTCGGCGTTAGACTCGTGATACTGAGTGAAAGCGTCTGGTTCGATACCTTGGCCGCAAATTGCAAATGGAACATTGCCATGCGTATGGGTTTTGGTGCTTAGGTAGGTCGGATGGTCGGGGGTAACCAGGATCCGAAATTCGGTTCCACTTCCGTCGAGATGTTCCAAGATCGGCTTAACGATATGAGTGTCAATCTCTTCGAGGGATTTGATTTTTTTGTTCAAGTCGCCTTCATGCGACGATTCATCTGGAGCTTCGACATGAACGCAAACGATGTCAAACTTTTCGATTGCTTCGATGGCATAACGACCCTTGGCGGCGTAGTCCGTATCTGTATAGCCTGTGGCGCCAGGAACTTCGATTCGGTCCCAGCCGATCAACGAAGCCAGCCCACGCAGTAGATCAACGGCGGTTATCATCGCGCCTTTGAGCCCGTAAAGCGATTCAAATGTTGCAAGTTTGGGCCGTCGACCAAGTCCCCAAAGCCAAACGTTGGTGGCAGGAAGTTTTCCAGCTTCGAGCCTAGCCTTGTTGACTGGATGATCGCCAAACCACGTCGTGCTTTGGTTCATCAGTTCGCAAAGCATGTCACTGCCCGGCCCACGTGGAAAATCTTCGGCTACCGTTTTGTCCGAAAGATCGTGCGGTGGAGTTGCCCGCGTCTCATCCGAAAAAGTGGCGGGGGCTGACTGGGTAGGTCGAAGCATCATTAAGTTTCGATAGCTGACGCCGGGAATGAACTCAAGGCGTTCATCGTCAACTTGAGTTTGAGCAGTCGCGAGTAGATCTTTTGCTTCTTCCGACGAAATATGTCCGGAGGTGAAGCTTTTCATGGTCTGATCTTCGACTGTAACCAGATTGCAGCGTACGCACCAATCTTCATCGCTCAATTCGATTCCTTGGGCGGCGGCTTCGAGCGGTGCGCGGCCGGTGTAATTTTCAATTGGGTTGTAGCCCAGCAAGCTCATGTTGGCGACGCTACTTCCAGCAGGCAAATGTGACGGAGTATGGTTGGCTCTTCCTACGACGCCACGACGCGCAATCTCGTCCATTC
>CAYMFZ010000180.1:0-1255 GCA_964389585.1 uncultured Pirellulaceae bacterium
GGCCAACCACGGCACCAATGATTGCTCCAGAGGCAGAAAGAACCAGAGTTTCAATCAAGAATTGAAACGTGATGTCTGATTGTTTGGCCCCCAATGCTCGACGGATTCCGATTTCTCCAGTTCGTTCGCTGACGGTCGCGAGCATGATGTTCATGATTCCAATTCCGCCAACCAACAATGAAATTGCAGCGATGCTTGCCAACACAAAGGTGAAAATTCTTTTCGCCGCCAATTCTTTTTCCAACAGATCCAAAGGGATCGTGATGTAATAGTCTTCGCTTTCGTGAGTTCCCGCCAACAAACTCTTGATCGCCGAGGCAGTCTTCTTAACTTGCTTCGAATCCTTGACGCGGACTGTTAGTTGGCTCAGTTCGAGCTTCTCAATTTTCCGATTGCCCTCTTTGATTTGAATCAGAATCTTTCCGATTCGTTTGTGATCTGTCGTTAAAGGGATATAAATGTCGCGATTGAAATCTTGTGCTGAGAGCGACGAACCTGCTCCGGCGGATGACATTTTCTCGGCAATGACACCGACGACATGAAAGCGATATTTGTTGGCGACTTGGACAGATTTGCCAATGGGCGAGTCGAGCGGGAAAAGTTTCTGAGCCACCGTCGCGCCCAATACGCAAACGTTGTTGTACGATTCCAAATCGGCTTGATCGATGAATCGACCTTGCGCCATTTCAAGTCGATTGGTGGTTGCATACTCGGGTTCAAGCCCGACCACTCGCGACTCCATCATTTGATCGAGATAGCGAGCTTCATAGCGAAACTCCCGAAAGGGAGCGATGGCTTCGACGGTATCGGCAAGCGTTTGCTCAATTCGAATCTTGTCAGTCTTGGTAAGGCCGTATTCCAGAATTCCTCCGTTTGAATTCTGACGATCGTCTTCGGTTGGCTTAATGCTTTTTACGATGATGTTGTTGATGCCCATCGAGGCGATTTGGCGTTGAATATCAAGTCCAGCTCCCTCCGCGATCGCGAGCATGATAATCACTGAGGCGACGCCAAAAACCAATCCGAGAATCGTTAAGAGAGAACGAAGTTTGTGGAGCATCAGCGATCGGAGTGACATCCGAATCATGGCTGACAGTTTGTTCCAGTTCTCAAACACGCTTTTGTTTCTCGTTGGTTGTTGGGTGGTGGAGTTTAGGAGTTTAAGCCATTCCCAAACTGTGAGCCGTAGGCGCTAGCCTCGGGCCAGAATAACCACCAAAATTATTGAAAACGATTAGCTGGCCCCAGGCTAGCC
>CAYMFZ010000180.1:1265-3411 GCA_964389585.1 uncultured Pirellulaceae bacterium
ACGCAGCGGCCCATAACCACCACAAAAATTCGCCACCCCGATGCGCTGGCCCGAGGCTAGCGCCTACGGCTCACTTAAACGGCTTACTTAAAAATTCGCGCGAATAATTGTGATTCAATTCGAACCCTTGTTCGATCACCAACTACTCGGGAGCCGATACCTGCGGAATCGTTTGTTGCGTTGTGGCTTCAACGGTTGGCGGTTCAGCTTGAGGAGATTCAGATTCGTTATCCGGTTCAGGCGCTTTCACTTTCTCTTTCGATTCTTCCGACTCATCCACTTTTGATTCAGTTCTCGGCGACGGTGGTAAGTCATCATCGGTCTTTGCCTTCTTAGCTTCATCAACATCTGACCTTGGCCTTGGCGGCAAATCTGCATTGGCTGATTCCTCAGACGTCTGGCCGACTTGCGAGCCGTCTCCACCGGCGGGCAGCATTTCCGAGATCAATTTGTCTGTTTCCGATTCGTCCTCTTCAGGTTCTTGGTCACCAAATTCAGTCATCGCTCGTTGGTAGGCATCGAGCGCGATGACTTCGCCTTCACTCAATCCACTCTTTACTTCAACGAATGAAATATTGGAGTTGCCAATTTCGACTTCACGCGGTTCAAATTCGCCATCTTCATCTACAAATACAAATTTCTTGCGGCCAAAACTTGCGACGGCCTGAATTGGAACGGCGAGAATATCTGGATACTGACCGACGAGGATTTCACATGCGGCGTTCATGCCCGGCTTGATCTTGATTCCATCTGGCAATTTGTCGATCGTCACGATGACGGTGTAGTTGTTCGAAGGTTCCCAAGGCGTCGAAGCCGAAAGTGGCGAAACCGATTTAACGGTTCCCGTCAGAGCATAGCTACTGAAGGCATCGGCTCGGATGATCGCCTTTTGTTTTGGCTTGACTTTGCTGACGAGCGATTCGTGAACACCAACTTTGACTTGCATCCGATTCATATCGGGCAGAACGAACACGGGCTGGTTTTGATAGATGACCGAACCGGTATGAAGTTTTTCGCCGTTGCCGCGCCAGTTGTCATTGGCATAAGCAAGAGTGCCATCCTGCGGCGCGAGCATGGTATGTTTCTCGAGACCTTCCTTCAATTGCTTGAGTCGGCGTTGTTGAATCTTCAACCCCATTTGCTCATTTTTTAGTTTGTCGTTGGCCTGATTTAGTTTGGCCTCCGCCGTCGTTTTCGCAACATCGTATTTTTGCTTGGCCTCTTCTGCTTTGCCTTTGAATTCCGCCAAGCTTTTGACGTGTTCGAATTCGTTCAGCGTCTCCAGCTTTTGCTCATCGCGAGTCAAAGCAATTTCTGCACTACGAACGACCTGTTCCGTTCCACGAAGTTGCTCGAACTCACGAAAGCCACGTTTGACGAGCGCCCGCATGCTTTCCATGTTGCGTCGTTCTTTGTCGAGTTTTGTTTTCGACTCGGAGATGGCGAACTTGATGTCAGACAATTTGACTTCGTAGTCTCCTTGCGTGTACTTCTTGAGGTCAAGTTCCGCAAATTCGAGTGCCTGTTTGGCGGCTCGAATGTTGGTCACGTTCTCATCTTTTTGGACAATCAAAGCTTGCTCAGCGCTTTCGACCTCTGATTTTGAGTCGTTCACACGCGTCTCACGCTCCGAGACGTATTCTTCGAACTGCGAGCTTTCGAATTTGCAAACGACCTGCCCTTTTTTGACTTGCGAGCCTTCGGGGGCGAGGAAGATGATCTTGTTCTCGTGGTGGTCGATCTCGCACTTGCCATTGATCGTGCTTTGCGATTCCAACACACCTTGCTCTACAACCTTGTCGCGCAAGGTCATAAGCTTGACGGTTGTCGTTGGAATAGAAGAGGACTCAGAACTGGAGCCAGAAAGACTACCGACGGCCCAGTAGATTCCAGCGGCCAGTCCGGCGAGCAGAATCAGCATCATCAAGCGGCCCGTCCAGGGTCGGCGTTTGTGGTTCGGGCTGGGGTTCGAGTTCGGGCTGAGGGACGGGTTGGTCGATTGATTCGCGGGGCTGTCCGTTTGAATCGGAACCAAGTTCTCCGAAGGTCGATTGTGAATTGGTTGATCCACTCGCGTTGACGTTGTTGAAGTTTTCTCGGTCATTGATCCATTTCCCCATGTCATCCAACCTAAGGAATTCTAAAT
>CAYMFZ010000180.1:3421-9543 GCA_964389585.1 uncultured Pirellulaceae bacterium
GTCCAGGATCGGCGCTTGCTCGGGATTGGATTCGAGCTCGGGGACGGGCTTGTCGATTGGTTCTGGGGGCGATTCGTTTGAATCGGAACCAGATTCTCCGATGGCCGATTGTGAATCGGCTGGTCCACTCGCGAGATTTCCGTCGACGTTTTCGAAATTTTCTTGGTCATTGATCCATTTCCCATTGGCGTCCAACCTGAGAAATTCTAGATCAACGAACAGCGAAATGCGAGAAGTTTCGTATTGAATCCAGCTTGAAATCAAACTGTTCTTGTTTCTTCTCAAGTTTTCAAGCGCCTGCAATAGATCTTGAGTTGGGCTCGAATCGCCTTCCCTGCCCTCTTTTAAGTTCAATTGTGCCTGCTCGACCTGCCGGGTTGCCGCGATCAACTGTTGTCGGGCAATTTGAAAACTAAAGCGATTTGTTTTGAGCTGCCTAATGTTAGCGCGAACACTGTTAACTATCGCATCTTCGTCAGCCATATAACCACGACGCTGTTGCTGATAGGCAAGCTGGGCAGCGCGGTACGAGTTGCGTTCACTTAAACGATTAAGTGGTCCATCGAATTGCAGGCCGAGTTGATACTGATTTTCATCTCCATCAATTCGAAAAGCGTTGTCTCTGGTTGGGTCGGTTCGAAGATCAGCAGAAGCGCTGACATTAAGATCGCTTTCCAAGTTGTCAGCCGCAATTTCGACGGCGCGATAAGCATCAACGACGGCGGCTCGGCTATTCATCAAGTCCAGTCGATTCTCCAAAGCGATCTCAACCGCCGTTTGTTCCTCAATGTTTAGCGGCTTGATTTCAATTAAGAACAAACGAATTTGGGTTTGATAGACGAACAAGGTCGCAATTCGATCTTTAAGTCCGCCAAACCTTGCGATCTCATGCTGCAAAACACGCCATCGTTTAGCGGCAGGCGGTTGGTCTTCGTCGATGCCAGGAACAGGGCTGATGTTTTCGTCCTCATCTTCGTCGTCATCCGAATCAGGATTTTCAGATTTTGGTTTCGTGCCAGTGATTTGTTCGTCCAACGCTTGCATCGCAGCTTTGACTCTCAGGGCAAGTTTTTCTTGCTGTTCAAAATCAGTTTTTTCGATCTCGCTCGCGTCTTCATCTGGTCGAGACGACTCCAGCCGTTCAAGCCATTTCTCAAGCTCCTTGTCGACTTCTGGTTTCATTTTTGCCAACGCCTCGGCATATTGTTTTGTCTTGGATTCGACGTCTTTAAGAAACTCTTCGGGTGCAAGTTCATCAGGCGGAACGAACTTCATCATTGATTGCTCAAGCGCCTCCGCGTCTTCTTCCAGTTTTACAAGCTCGGGAGAATTGACTTCAAACGAAGACAAAATGGACTCATCGAGCCGGATTTGCACTCGCGCAGGCAACCCAAGCCGAAACTTAAACGAATCAAGTGCGGTCTGAAGCGACTGCTCCGAGATGATGAGGCTAATTCGACCCGATTGATAACTTTGAAAGACTTGGTCGACCTCAATCGGTGAAACTTTTTGAAGTCGAAAAAGCTCTTCGTACTCTTCAAGGCGAAGCGCAAGATTGTCGAGGTTCTCTTCTTCAATCCGAACTGATTTCGCTTGAAACATCAGGTCAAGATATTGACTGACCGTGTCCAGATAAAACTGACGTCGAAATCGAGCGAAATCTCGAACCGCATAAAGGAGGCTTCGCTCCGATTGCGTCAGCGATTCAGTTCTAACATGCCGAAATGCGCCACGAAGTAGCGGCTGGGTTAACGTCAGAGCGAGATTTCCTGCAGAGAAATTCGTGCTACCGTTTCCGCCCAAATTTAATGTTAATGAGTTAGCAAGGTTGGCCGCGAACTGCCCACCCGTCGCCAAATTGCGACTGAAACCCAAACGGCTGGTCTGCCCAACGTCTCGATTCGCATCAACACCGTCATCGGATGCCGCAAACGACGTGTTCGTTCCTCCAAGCCAGTTCAGCATGTATTCAAAACGGTTTGCCGAAAGTGACAACGCTTGTGTGTGAAGTCGCTCAACCTGCGTTTGAAATTCACGGCTGTGCAAAAGTGCCAGATCAACGGTCAATTGCTTGTCAAGAACGACTTCGCCTTCTTCGTTGTACGGCAAGAACTCTAGCCAATGTTCTGAATCGACAGCGCCGGCATGACCGCGCTTATCCCAGTAGTCAATTTGCTTTCGCGAATTGTAGGGCTGCCGCATGTAACCGCTTGCTGCCATGTCATCTGGTGGAAGCGGACCACAATCGGGATCATTCAAATCTGCAAGTCGTGAGCGTGGGTCGGGTTCAACTGTCCGACCTGGCAATTCCCAACGTGAGTCAAACTGCCGCGTCTTTAGCAAGCGATACGCATCGGCATCAGCCAGCTTGCGATAGGCATCACGGCTACATCCGCAGCATAGCACCGTTACGATCGCGGCAAACGCAAACATTGACGAGACAAGATTCAATGTCGGTTTCAACATCGAGTCGGACTCGCAAATAAGTTTTGCTGGGTTCTTGATCATTGGATCATGATTAGCCGATTCAAAGACAAGAAATCGCCGGAAGTTCTAACGCTTGCCGTTTGCGTGAGCCTTTCCTGTCTGAGCCTGAAGTTGCGGGAAACTATAGACTCCTTTTCAACTTCGACGGTTCATCGTTGTCAGTTTGGTAAGAATGACCGTTTCTAACGGGTTTGCGATTTCGATGACGTTAAACTTTATCGGGCTTACCGTGATGTCCGTCGCTGCCAGCACTCTCAATCAATCATGTGAAACAGAAAACGATTCTATGGACTCGATTCCAAGACTTGAAACTGAGCGACTTAAGTTGCGAGCGATCTTTCCGTCAGACGCTGCGGATATCTTTTCGTTGCTGTCGGACCCCAATGTAGCCAAGCATCATGAACTGGCCCCGTTCGAAACGATGGAACAAGCCCATGACATGATCGCCAACTACACGCTTTGGTTTCAAAATGACCAAGCCGTCCGCTGGGGCATTGTCAGCAAGGGAAACGGCGACCTGATAGGTACTTGTTGCTTTGACACGTTCCACCAGAAATACCAAAGCATCAACCTGGGCTACAATCTTCGTTCTAGCTGTTGGGGGAACGGATTTGCTACGGAAGCCGTTGCCAAAATCATCGAGTTCGCTTTTGCAAACGGAATTGTGGGCCCCGTCAATCGAATCCAAGCCATCACCGTTCCCCAAAACGTGGCGTCAGAAAAAGTTTTGGCCAGGTTAGGCTTTGAAAAAGAAGGCCTCATGCGTCAGTACGGTTGTTGGAAAGGCGAATTCCGAGACATGCATCTTTTTAGCTTGCTGAAAGGCGAGACGTTTCGGGCAACGGATCAATCATGATTTTGCCCAGCATCTCTCTTCAAAAGTGCTAGCCTCAACTTCGATAGCACAAGAAACTGCGCAAGTTAAAGAACCCCGACCGCCGTGCAATCGTAATTTGATCTGATTCCGGGCAACTTTCATTGTCCCTCCGCAGCGGGACCAACCGAATAATCATTCAAAGCCGCAAAGTTGTTCGCGGCATGGATTGGTCCCCCCGCCGACCAGTCACGTTCGAACGGAAAATCAATGATCAATCGACCCACCTGCAAACTGCTCAGTTATCAAATGATGGTTTTGAAAAGATCTGGACTTCGAGCTTTTGCGATTTGTCTCGTCGGATCTCTGGGGCTTCTATGCGCCGGATCCAATTCGGCGTTGGCGACGGATCAACTTACCGAAGGTTCAAGCAGTAAGCAGTTGCGGCTGCAAACGGTCAACTCGCTTCCGTATCAACAGCTTAACGCACAAACGAAAGCCAAGATCAGCGACATTCTGAAAAAGCCAAGCATCTATCGCCGGCTGCCAGTTACTGCGATCAACGCTGACCCTGACTACTTTCGATTTCTTGTTCGTTACCCCGAAGTCATTGTGAATATTTGGCAATTGATGGGCGTCACGAAAATGGCGACTGAGCGTACGGGGCCCTACACGGTCGATACGGATGATGGTGCAGGTACATTGAGTTCGCTGGAGTTGGTTTACGGCTCTGACAACCTGCACATTTTTTATGGCTCAGGATCTTATGAGGGGCCAGTTCTCAAGCGAAAACTTAAAGGCAAAGCCGTTCTTGTTCTTCGAAGCGAAAATAGCCAAGGAGCCAACGGCAAACCAATCGCGACCAGCCAGCTTGATATCTTTCTAAAAGTCGACAACGCGACGGCAGGTTTGATCGCCAAGACGATTCAGCCTTTGGTTGGCACCACGGCCGATCACAATTTTGTTGAGTCGCTCAAGTTTGTCGAGCGACTCAATGACACGACTTCAAAAAACGGTCCCGGTGTTCAGCAGATGGGTAAAAAGCTTGATATCGACGACACGATTCGTCAGCGTTTCAACGAAGTCGTCGATGTAGTTTTCCAGCGTGCGATCAACAGCAGCAATCCAATGGACGATCGAATCTCGACGCGACCAAATACAATGGAAACGAGTCTGCAAACCAGAGCAGCAAATAACACGGCACCAACGCGGGCGTATTCAACATCTGTTGGTGCTGATCCGCGAACACATCGAGCTTGGCAGGCAGAAAACCAGCCTTCGCGTGAAACGTATCAGCAACAACGAAGTTCCAATACGGGGCGACGGGATCGGGGAGCTGTTTACGAAACGCTCAATGATTTTGGACAATCAAAACCTGCTGGAACCTATGGTCGCAATCCGGCCAACCCATCTCAAATTCAAACGCCAACGCGACAACCCGGCATGATGGTCAACGGTGGTCAGCTTCCGGCGCGAGGGTATCAGGCTCCGCGATACGCTCAGCCCGGAAACTACGGGTTTCAGTATCAGCAACATCGACAGCCACAGCAAAATATGCTGCAAGGTCGACCAGTTCAAGCCAGCTATAACTATCCGCAAGAGCCAAGTGCTCAACCGGCAAATAGCTGGAATCAGCGTCGGTAGAGTCTGACGCAACGGCGTGATGACTATACGATTGTCGTTAGGCGATGATTGTCGTTACGCGACGGTTAATTCTTCACGACAGATCCGTCCCAGATCTCGCAACCAGGCATCAACAACATTGGCTGCTCCTGCGTTTGCGAAGACCTGTCGCTGCATCTCCGTTGAGCGTTCAATGCATTTGGCTGCAACCTCTGCGCCGGTGTTGATGTCGGCTTCCCACCTGCCAATCGCAGTTCCAACGAACGGAACAAGACTCGGATCGGTTCGGTCAGTATCTATTTCTGCGCCAGTCAGTTGCAGAAACCATTTTCGATAAAATGAAATTGCAAAGTCACCAACGAGCGACAGTCTCGCGCGTTTCTTGGCGCTGTCTTTACCCGCTCCGTCCACGAATGTCGTGACGGTTTTCGCAAATCCTTCTTGTGCTGGATCGCAGGTCGCAAGCTGTTCCATAAATAGCTTACGAAACTCTTGCGTATCCGCGTCCGCCATTTTCAGTGCCAACGAAACGCTGCCACCTGAAGAATTGGCTAACTCGGACGCTGGGATTTCATTTGATTCCAGCAAATCGTTTTGTTCGATGATCGATTGGACTTGCGAATTGGTCAGCGGTTCAAAACGAACGACTTGGCTGCGAGAAACGATCGTCGAAAGTTGCCGTTGTTCACTGGTCCCAATCAGAATCAGCAACGAATTCGGCGGCGGCTCTTCAAGGGTCTTGAGCAAGCTGTTCGCGCCTTCCTGATTCATGAAATCGGCATCGTCAATAATCGCGACTTTGCGTCCGCCTCGAAACGGCTTAAGGCCAATGTCGTGACAGAGTCCTTCTTGCCGCCGATGCTCTTTGTCTCCAATGAAAATTTCCAGCGGGATGAAGGCTTTGTCCTTTGGTTTCGAGACCAGAATCAAATCGGGATGCGTTTGCGCGGCGACTTGTTGGCAACCTGGACAGCTTCCGCATGGATTGAGATCGGTTTCCGGGTTTTGCTCGCACAGCAAAGCTTGAGCGAGCTTTAATGCGAACATCCGTTTGCCGATTCCATCAGGACCAACGAAGAGATAGGTGCTTGCCAAGCGATTCCGTTCGAGAGAGCGATGGAACCTTTCGAACGCAGGTTGGTGATTGAGTATTTCGTGCCAATTCATTTTTTGAACGCTTCAGCTTTTATAATTCTTA
>CAYMFZ010000181.1:0-9529 GCA_964389585.1 uncultured Pirellulaceae bacterium
GTTATCCTGAATCTTAGGAGGCAAGACGGGATGCAAGTAGTTTTAAGAGTTGTTGGCGGAAAGAATGATGGTCGAGAGATCACCATTGCTGTCCCCCGATTCATTATCGGTCGTGGTGATACAGCACACCTTCGTCCAGCCAGCGACCTAGTGAGTCGCGAGCATTGCGAGATTTTAGTTGGGGATGGGAAGGTCATTATCAATGACTTGAAAAGCCGCAACGGAACATTCGTAAATGGAAAGCAATTAGCCGAAACTCACACTTCCAAATCAGGCGATTCACTCCGAATTGGCCGACTTCAATTCGAAGTAGTTATTGATCACGTTAAGGCGAGTGCCAAGAAGCCAAAAGTTGAAAGTGTTGTTGAAGCTGCCGCAAGAACTGCTGGCAACAAGAAGGCTTCACTTGAAGACAGTATCACCGACTGGCTATCAGACGGCGAAGACGATCCTTCGACATCAGAACGAGCAGCGATCGCGTCTGCGGACACAATCCAATTGAACCTTGAAGAAACAACAGTTTTTGGAACTTCCAAAAGGGTCAACGACGGAGCCGATGATGAGTCGATTGACGAAGAAGACTCAAAGGGTGGAAAAAAGAAAAAGGGAAAGCTTCCACCGCTCCCAAAGAGCAATCACGAGAGCTCGACCACTGCCGCTGACGACGTGTTGAGAAAGTTTTTCAACCGACGCTAGTCACGACAACCAACAAGCAAGGGCCAACCGTCAGGTTGGCTTTTTTTGTGCGCCGAATTCTCCCAGCCTGGCCAATTGTGAACTTAAACACTTGCCTAAGTTTAAGTTCTTTTCTCATTTGGTGAAAAAATTCCCAATCTAAGTGACTTCCCTTCGAAAACTTACTTACGGTGCTTACGATGGGAGTGAGCCGAGACGTTAGCAATCTCGAAAATTCTGCATTCTGTTGAAACAAACGGACACTGCTGGAGTATTGCTTAGGTTCTTAGGGGAGAGAGAAATTGGCAGATGAACTTCCGCTTTTGGTGAATCGCTGTTTAGCTGGCGACCAACCATCATTCGGCGAATTAATTCAACGCTTTCGAGGCCAAGTCTACGGACTTTGTTATCGCATGCTTGGTCAGCGCGAGGACGCTGAAGACGCGACTCAAGAGACATTTGTCCGCGTTGTTCGCAACCTTCATCGCTGGGACCCGAATCGGGCATTCGAGCCATGGCTGTTGACGATTGCTGGTAATCGTTGCCGAACTCGATTGGCCAAACGCATGCGTCGCCCAGGAACGATGACGCTTGATTATCCGATCGAGGATCAATCAGTTGAAATTCGCCGCGCCAAGCTACTGGCTGAAGAAATGGAACACGTTCTAAGTTCCGTTCGTAAGGAATATCGGGATGCGTTTATGTTGTTTCACAAACATGAGATGTGTTACAACGAAATTAGCGAAACACTCGACGTGCCATTGGGTACGGTTAAGACTTGGGTTCACCGTGCCAGACGCGAACTCGTCGTCAAGCTGAGGAAAAGAGGAGTGCTGAGTGACTAACGGATCGATTGACTGTCGTGATTTTGAAGATCGTATTCATCAAATCCTTGATGATCGGCTGACGCTGACCGGTGATGATTTGCTGATGGCTCACGTGGCGAAGTGCGCTAAATGTGAGTTGATCCTCAACGATTACGATTCCGTCGACGACTCAATCAAGCTGCTTCCTGACGACCTGGCGAACATTCTCAAAAACGCTGACCGAACCGAGCCTGCCCCGTTTGCCTCTAAAACTTTGGCGTGGGCTGCGGCGCTCGCTGCCGTGATCGTTATCTCATTGAATGTGTTCAATTCCGTCTCCAGCAACGTGCCTTCGACTGCGAGCAACGCACCTACTGAGCCGGCTCCGCTGGCAATCGTACCCAAGGCACCTAAGGCTGTAGCGCCGTCACCCCGAATCACGCCAGACACCTCTCCGTTCAGTAGAAATTTTTCAGTTGCCAATTCGATGCCAATGATCCCCAGCGTACCTTCATGGGGCGACATCTCGAAAAGTCTTGATCCCTTAGAGCCTACCGTTATCGATCCGGTTTTGTCCTATTCTTCAAAGATCCCTGCCGTGCGACCGGTTCACTGCTCTTTCAATGCAACGATTAGCGTTTTGAAAAAGTCTTTAAGCAAGCCAAAGCGATCAAAGAAACCAGATCTTGGATTCTCAGTAGATCCGCGAATGCTGGCGTTGGCTTAAGGCACATTCAATCCCGCAAATGCATCGCATTTAAGTTCTTTTGAAACTCATGATGCTGCTCTTCAGATTTGATCGTTGCCGCAGACAAGATTCGAATGCCTGAAAATTCGAATCAGTAGCTTGGATATTGCAAGCAGGTTATTGACAGCATTCAACCAGACGTTGCGTCGACTTTAATCTTTCTCTACGGTTTCGCGGAAAATGTTGGAATCTATCCATCCGCCGTTCAGCTCTTCACGGCACGTGCAATCAGTAAAGACTAACAATGAACTTTCAATTTCAAAATCAGTTGAAAACTCACAATCCCAATCAGCTCGCGCGATTCACTTTGCTTTGCGTAATACTCGCAATGTTGTTCTCTTCACCTGGCTGCAATCTGAGTGCTCAGCGGCACAACAACATCGGTCGTCAAGCGTTTGAACAAGGGCAGTTTTCGACCGCAATTAACGAGTTCCAAAAAGCACTTAACTCCAACCCCAAAAACGCGAATGCCTATTACAACATGGCAGCCAGTTTTTACTCGGCAGGTAAACAATCCAACAACTCGCAATGGCTCCAACAAGCAGAACAACTCTATCGTCAGGCCATTTCAATCAACGATCAGCACACGGATGCTCATCGAGGGCTTGCTTCGTTGCTGATTGAGACGAATCAGGAAAAGTATGCGTTTGATCTGATGAACACTTGGAAAAATCGTTACCCGAATTCCACCGAGCCGATCGTTGAATTGGCCCGACTCTATCAAGAATACGGTGACAACCGTCGCGCGACGGATCTACTTGCGGACGCGCTTAAAATTGACGCCAGCAGTGTGCGTGCTCTTAAAGCCATGGGGCACGTTCGCGAAATCCAAGGCCAGACGCACCTCGCGTTGGACAACTACTTGCGTGTTTTACAGCTTGATGGTCGAGAAGCCTCGGTTGCGCAAAAAGTGGCCAGCCTTCAAACTCAATTGGCTCAACTGCCTGTCCCCAATGGTCTTATTCCCAACGGGCAGTTCACATCGCCATCACGATACGGCGCGACCAATCCGTATCTCCAGCGATAGAAAAAGGAGCAGAGTTTAACAATCGAAACCGCGAATCAGTTTCGCAAACCGATTGTTTAAATTGCCAATCCTCAAAGCCAACCAGCGGTCGCTTTTGACGACCACCCCCAATGCACGCTTAATGGCGTCTTCTGTTTCGTAACGCAATCGGCAGGTTATTCTCTGCGCGACAATCGTTGTTCGATCACAAATCGGCACTTTTAACATCTCGCCACGAAGCATAAAATTTGGATTCGTAGCGTGAAAATTGCTTCAACAGATCATGAAGCTGAATTTTCTATCCGTCGGAATTCAACGAGGAATTCAATGTCAACTTCTACCGTGTCCCGCGTTTTCAATTTTTCTGCTGGGCCTGCGACACTTCCGCTGACCGTTCTTGAGCAAATCAAAGAAGAGATGCTCTCCTTACCAGGCGTTGGCGCGAGCGTACTTGAGATCAGTCATCGCAGTAAAGATTTCGATGCCATCTTGGAGGACGCTGAAACCAGAATCGCTCAGCTAATCGACATGCCCGACACGCATGAAGTGTTATTCCTTCAGGGAGGAAGCGCACTTCAAAACGCGATGATGCCGATGAATTTCCTCACGGATAAATCACAAACGGCTGATTTGATTGTCACTGGAGCTTGGGGCAAAAAAACAGCCGCCGAAGTACATCGTTTTGGCCAATTGAATGTGGCTTGGGATGGTAAAGAATCCAACTACAACCGGGTTCCAGAAGCAGGTGAATTGAAATTCACGAAAGACGCTGCCTATTGCCACTTAACTTCTAACGAAACCATTCATGGCGTCCAGTTTCGAGAACTTCCCGACGCCGGTTCACCGCTCGTCGTTGACAAATCGTCAGACATGTTTGCAAATCCAATCGACGTTTCGAAATACGGAATGATCTACGCTTGTGCTCAGAAGAACGCTGGCGTTGCCGGCGTGAACGTAATCGTGATCGACAAGAGTTTGCTTGAACGATGTGATGATCGTCTGCCGAGCTATCTCGATTATTCCAAACACTCCAAGGGTGGATCGCGATTCAACACGCCGCCAACCTTTGCAATTTATGTGACTGGTTTAGTCTGCAAATGGCTCCAAGAAGAAATGGGTGGCCTTGCCAACGTGGCAAAATTCAATGAGGCGAAAGCCAAACTTCTTTATGATGTCATCGACAATAGTGAAGGCTTTTACGACGGTCATGCAAAAACTTCAGACCGTTCGGTCATGAATGTCGTGTTCAAACTTGCAGACGACGAAGCGGACACGAAATTTCTTGAGCAAGCTGCAAATGCCGGAATGACGACGCTGAAGGGACACCGAAGCCTTGGTGGAATTCGAGCCTCGATTTACAACGCCATGCCAATGGAAGGCGTTGAATCCTTGGTCGAGTTTATGAAAGATTTTGCCTCAAAGAACGGTTAGATTTACAGTTCGCCGATTTGATTATTCAATCAACCTACGGAAAGCCAACCCAATTATGTCCACTGCAACTCATCAACCCCCAAGCTCAACAACCAAACCAGAAAGTGGCAAAATGGCTCGCATCATTGTGCTCGACGACATTGCCAGCGAGGGACTTGCAAAACTCGACGCCGCTGAGGGTGTTGAGTACGACATCAAAGTCGGTCTATCGGGCGATGAGCTTCGGGCCGCACTCGCGCAATACGATGGTGCGGTTTGTCGAAGCGGAGTCAAAATTACCGCCGAGTCTCTTGAAGGAAACAAGTCACTCAAGGCGATCGTGCGTGCCGGAGTGGGCACCGACAACATTGATAAACCTGCAGCTACGCTTCGTGGCATTGTGGTGATGAACACGCCGGCCGGAAACACCGTCAGTACCGCCGAACACACCATGGCTCTCCTGATGGGGCTTTCGCGAAAAATTGCACCCGCGTTTTCGAGCCTACAAGCTGGTCGATGGGATCGCAAGAAATTCAAAGGCTCTCAAGTATCAGGCAAAACGCTCGGCATCGTTGGACTTGGCCGAATCGGCCTGGAAGTTTCAGCCCGCGCCCAAGCGTTTGGTTTGGACATCGTCGGCTACGATCCGTTTCTGTCAAACGAAAAAGCTGAAGAGCTTGGGATCAAGAAAGTCGCAGAGGTAAAAGACCTTTTACCGCAAGTCGACTACCTCACGGTTCACACTCCGCTAACACCTGAAACCAAAGGTCTGATTGGTGCAGCTGAAGTCAAGCTTCTCAAGAAGGGTGCCAGGTTAATCAACTGTGCTCGTGGTGGAATCTACGACAATGATGCACTGGTCGAAGGTCTAGAGTCAGGACACCTCGGTGGCGTGGCGTTGGATGTCTACCCCGATGAGCCTTGCACAGACAATCCACTATTTCAAATGGACAACGTTCTATGCACGCCCCACCTTGGAGCCAGTACTGACGAAGCCCAAGTTGAAGTTGCGGTGGAAGCAGTTGACTTGCTGATCAATTACTTGAAGACAGGCGAGATCAAGTCAGCGGTGAATACGATTTCACTTGATCCAAAAACATTAGCCGCACTCAAAGGCTACCTCGATGTTGCTCATCGACTTGGGATCTTGCTTGGGCAGTTGCATGGAGGCGCGATCGACAAATGCCAACTCGAATTCCAAGGCGAAATTTCAGAAAAAGACACTCGCTCGTTGGTTTCCGCTTTCTGCGCAGGACTCGTTGGGCACGTCATCGAAGACGCAAACATCATTAACGCGGAAATGCTTTGTCGCGAACGCGGAATCGAGATCGTGCGAAAATCCAGCGCGGACAATGGCGATTTTAGTAGCTCGATCGGTGCGACCGTTTCGGGTGAAGGCCAGAAACGAAGCGCCACCGGCACCCTATTTGGCAAGAACATGCCAAGGCTCGTTCGAGTTGACGGCTATCGAACGGAGTCTTATCTCGATGGCAACCTGCTGATTTTCAACCACACCGACATTCCGGGCATCATCGGCTACGTTGGAAGTGTGTTGGCCGAAGAGAAGGTCAACATTGCTCAAATGGCCGTCGGTCGAGCAGGAGAGCAGGGCGGTTCCGCAATTGGAATCCTGAATCTGGATAACGCCGCGTCACCAACCGCGCTTAGTCGAGTGACTGAGAATGACGCAATTGAGTCCGCAAACTCAATCAACTTACCTGCGATTGACGAGCTTCCTGATTGGTTGATGTAGATTTGCGTCGGGGATGGCAGGATGTGCATGGTTGATGAAGATGGTGCGGCCGGCCGCCTGCAGGCGCCGCAAGAATTCAATAGAGTCGAAGCGATTGAACTCATCAGCCAACAGCTCGATAAGGGACCAACAGATTCCAACTTTGAACAAGAAACGACGGTCGAATAAGCATCTATTTCGACATGAAATATTAGGTTTAGAAACCTAACCGAAATCGCAATTCCTTAGCCGGAAACGTTTTGCAACCGGTACCAATCGACCCGCTTCAAATCTGCTTGCCCGGTTGTAATGAATGTATCAACTGGTTCGTCGACAGCTCGAGCGACCTTGCTAACATGAACTCTCAGGATTAACTCGTTCACGGTTGGACAGCGTTTTTGCCTTTCGTTTTGCCTACCAATCATGAATCTTCTTATCGGCGCCGTTATCTTGCTCTGCTTGCTTTGCAGTGAAATGCGCGCTGCCGAGGCAGTCAGTGATTCGGGCCTTCGAATCCTACTGGTTGGGTTTGTCACTCTTTTGGTGCCGGGATTGGCGTTGTTTCAAACGCTCATTGTTTCCCGCCGATTACGCAACTCGGACCTTGCGGAACCGCAAAGCACAGCGATGCTCAATCGGCTTTCTGTTTGCCATAGTGCCATTTGGTTAACCGCCAGTCTGGCAATCGTCTGGGCTGTTCGTTGGCAAGACGTTGTGCGTGGAAACTGGCAACTTGATCGGTGGCCGCTGATTGACGAAACCGTCATTATTCTGCCAATTGTTTTTTCGCTCGTCGCATCGTGGGCGATCTTTTTTGACATCCAGCAATCATTCGATAATGCAAACAAGTCTCGTTGGAGTCTTGATAACATTCGAAAACGAGTCAGTTACGTCTCGATTCGATTTCGCATTTACCTATTGATGTTCCTTGTACCTCTTTCGATCGCTGTAGTTTCACGTGACATTGCTCCTTGGATGGAGTCGTTAGAAAATTGGCAAGCAGTTACTTTTGGTGTCTCTGCCGCGTTTTTGATCATGGCGGGATTTCCGTTCTTGCTCATGCTGATGTGGAAGACCGCTCGCATTGAAGACAAATCACTCAGAAGTGAATTACTTTCGAACTGCAAACAGCAGAACCTGTTCGTTCATGACGTTCGAATTTGGAAAACTGGCAATCGGATCGTCAACGCTTTGGTTGCAGGCATACTACCTTACTTCCGCGTAATTCTAATTACGGATTCGCTCGTGAGACTCTTTCCAAGGCACGAACTGCTGGCCGTCTTACGGCATGAAGCGGGGCACCTTCGCCTTTGGCATTTGCCGACAAGAATCGGATTTATCGCGTTGCCATTGGTTGCACTGGCCATTGACGAAAAGAACGCAACTGGTTTTTTGAATTCCCTTAACCATTTCGCGGTCGGCTTGGGATTTCCTAACGGAGCCGGTCTGGCGATGCCTGCTGCCGCTTACGTTCTTTACTTGCTAGTCTGCCTACCGTGGCTTTCTCATCGCATGGAATACGAAGCCGATATTTATGCTTGCCAATCGTTACGTCCAAGTCAAGAAAACACGATTGATCCAGCACTAGCTAAGAATGTTTCAGATGCTTTATTGCGACTAGCGTCCGTCACGCCATCGCAATTTGAGAAAAGCTCAATGATGCACCCAAGCATTCAAAAACGATTGTTGCTGGTTCGTGACATCACGCAATCACCCGAAAAAGCTCATCGGTTTCGCAGCTCTTTCAAACGAAGAAGACGGATTGCTTTAGCCGCCATGGCAATCACCTGCTTGGCCGTTTTGGTTATCTAAAGCAGCCGAAGCTGCTTGTTCGCCGAAGAACAATCCATTGGAAGTAAGCGACTTTTCAATGCTATTCTTGTAACCCCTTCTGTTGTTACAACCCGTACCAAAATCCATCAAAATTAAAATTGCCCCCGACACGGCACTCTTGTGGGAGCTATATATTATTGGCGACTTTCCTGAGACTGGAATTCGTCACGCAAGTGTCTTGACCCAGACAGTTGATATTAGCCACCGATGTAATTCAACATGATTTTGGGTCAAAGATCGATGCAAACAACCTCCCAACCCCTAGCCTTACAAATTCACAACGCGGTAATTCATAACCCTCATTTGAATCACCGGCGAATGCACATAAAGAACGACTCTGGACGCGTGACAATTCACGGTACGGTTCAAACGTTTTTTGAAAAACAAATGGCTCAAGAAGCGTTGCGCAATATCAACGGAATTGAGTCGATAGAAAACCAACTAAAAGTCACTTGGTCTTAAAGTTTCGGTCCCACCAAAATGAGTAAACCTAACCAGCAATCAAACCCACAAGATCTGTGGTCCTCAAGCCTGCTAGACACGTTCGGTGAAAGCGTCCGTGAACTGCGTCAGGAATGCAATCGCGTTGCTTCGATTTCAATCGCGCGAACTGTCTTACTCTTTTCAGGTTTCGTCGCCGCGTTGCTATTGCGATATTGGTTGGTTTGAACGGTTTGGTCTAGCAAACTGTCTGTTACCTGCCGCTTAGAAGTAACGCTTTTCGAGAAACTAAGACTCTTGAACGTCACTGATTGCTGAATTGATTTCAGTTTAAAGCCGCCTATTTAAGACCTGCTCCACACGACTCGCGAACAACGAGTTCCACATCCAAGCAATAAGTGCAGGCGACCATCTTTCGATTCTCGATTCGTCGCGTCATTGTTCTCACAGCGACGACTCCCATTTCTCGGCATGGCTGTCGAATCGTCGTGAATGGAACTGAAGCCTCAGAAGCAATTTTGACGTCGTCCACTCCAACCAACTTGATGTCTTCCGGTACCCTGACGCCAGCGGCTTGTAATGACCTAAGTAGATAAAAAGCCGTTGTATCATTAGAGCAAACGATTGCCGTCGGTCCGATTTGACGAATTTTGTTCACGAACTCGACTGAGTTCGGGTCGCCAATCAAAACGATTGGCGAGTCCGTCTGGTCACCCGACTCATCCAACGCATATCGGTAACCAGCAATTCGCATTGCAATGGTAGGAGCCGACGCCTCACGGGTCACATAAGCAATTCGCTTTTCCCCCAGCTTGATCAAGTGATTTGCCTGGATCAGACCGATTCGAAAATTGTCCACGCTAATTAGGTCATACTGA
>CAYMFZ010000182.1:0-4882 GCA_964389585.1 uncultured Pirellulaceae bacterium
GATTTCAGATTTCAGATTTATTTTGTCTGTTTACGAATCTCAAAATTTCGAATCCGACCTACTTCCCAACACCCACCGCATCCGTTCCGATAAACATCTCACATGCAACCGATCCACCTCCGCTCTTCTTTGCTCGATACATCGCTTGATCAGCTTGTTCGATCAACCAATTAACATCCGCGACGTCCCCTTTGATGGGTTGATAAAAAGCGCAACCAATGCTCAAGCCGACGCGAACATCTTCGTCTTCGACTTTCATCATTGGAATTTCATTCGCAACCCGGTTGGCTGCGGACTCGAAATCTTTTTTGGTTACCGATTGCAACACCACGATGTACTCATCCCCACCGATACGAATCGCGATATCACCTTTGCGAATGGCTTCTTTTAGCCAGTTAGCAACGTGCTGAATCGCCCGATCTCCAACGCCATGTCCATACGTATCGTTAATGGTTTTGAACTTATCAACGTCCATAAACATCAACGCGATTGGCTTTCGTTTTTTTACCCAATAGGCAATTTTCTCGTTGAGAAATTTGCTCATGTAACGCCGATTCAACAGACCCGAAAGACTATCCAAATACAATTCATTCTTCTCGGGCGGCAACTCTTTTTTGGCCTTCGCTGGTTTTGCCGACACGTCCTCTCCAGTCGTATTCGAAAGCAAATTCATTTGATTCTTGAGTGCGATTTCCTGCAGCAAAATTTTTGCTTTATGAACCACTCGATTCGCCTGAACATTCTCACCAATGTTAAAATTGAACACGACGGAGTATTGCTCCACACGCTTGTTGACGTCAGAGATAAGATCCTCGGCTTGCTCGCCTGAAAAACCGAAGTTGAAGCTGATAAAATCGACCCATTGATCAAGTGACGAATCCAATGAAAGCGACGAATTTCGAGACGAAGCCAACACATTCGCACCGAGACTTGCGGCTTGCAAAACAGTTTTCAATCGAGAATTTAGCGAGGGACTGGATTTGCCATTCGTCGCATCTTGCACATTGACGTGATCGTGGTGATGTCGAATCGCATCGACAAAGCTGGCTTCCATTCCTAAATTTTCAACGATCGCAACCGAAACATCCGTATGCGAAAATCCGAAATGATTTCGTTCGCCGGCTATCACATTGGGAAACTCACAACGATCAAGCACGTTTTCGAGATAGTCGGCTGGAGCCTCTGAGATCATCGCAAGAATTCCGATGTCCTGCATCATCGCAGCCAAGAAACAGGTCGAAGGATCGACTTTGTCTCGACCGATTTCTTCTGCGATCAACTCCGCAAAAACCGCTTGGGTTAACGAACTTCTCCAATGACGTTGCAACACCGGTTCAAGTTCCGACTGATGCGTTTCATGATTCGACAAATGAAAACTCAGCACCAGGGTTCTCAATAGCGTTACCCCAAGTTTTGGAAGGGCGTGCTCAATCGACTCGATTTTTGGAGAGAATCCAAACAACGCTGAGTTAACAGTCTTGAGAATTTTCCCGCTGACCACCGGATCCGATCGAATGATCTGGCTGACTTCCTTGAAATCCGGGCACTCTTGCTGAGCGACTTCCAGTAGGCGTGTTGCAACTTCCGGCAGGGTTGGAAGCTGATCACTTTGGGCAAATTTTTCAATCGTGTACATCTCTATCTCTTTCGTTATTTGCTTCTTTGAGCCGGGTGGGCGGCAAACAAATATACGACGCGAGATAAAAACGGCGGCTCTTACGATTCGAAACTATGGAGGGTTTCCCCTCATTTCAAGCCTGTCGATTGCCTGGCGAATTCTTGGATTTGAAGCTCTTGTTTCGGTTCTCAACTGGAAAAACTGCATTGGCAATTAGCAAACCGGCGACGATCGAAACTGCGATCAACATCATCGTTGAAACAACTTTGATTCCGCCTGCCATGTCGTCGTTAATCATGATTTGCGAGAGACCAAAGAATCCGAGACTTCCAGGAACCAGCAGCAACAAACCTGGCATCAACATGATCGCTGCCGGACGGTTGCGATAGCGAGCAAACAAGTTACTAAACAATCCAACAGCAAGCGCCGCCGTCCAAGTCGCCGCCATCGGACCCAGGTAAACGCCCGCGATCTTAACGGTCGCAAATGCGACAGTGGTTGACAATAAAATCCAGGAAACATCTTGGATTCGCGATCGAAACAACACGCAAAAAGTTAACGCGATTGGCAACAAAGCCGCGATGGACCATTCTATTCCCAATGGCTGAAACTCGTTTGAAGGCGGAAGGTTCATCAACCAGTCGGCCATTCCATAACCCATCACGACGCCAAAAATCATCGTCAAGAAAGTTGTCATCGCTCCAGCAATCCGAGCCGTACCCGAAGCCAAATTTTGCGTCGCAAGTTCATTCACCGCGACCGTAATCTGCAATCCGGGTAAGAGAATCACCAGACCAGCCAGCAAAGTCATTTCGACGTTGCCCGATGGAAAAAAGTACTGTGTTACATTCGCCAAAATTGTCGCCAAAAACCCCGCGCCGACGTTGGTTAGATGGCCTGCCAGATTCAACCGTTCGAAACCTCGCACAAGAATTCCAACTGCCAAACTGATGATTCCTGCTGCGATGATTACGGTTTGATTGCCCCCGAGAAAAATCGCGACCCCTGCCCCAACGATGCCATAGCAAAGAACATTGACAACCTCACCGTAGTCGTAATTCGTGGCTTCAATTTTCTCTAGTTCAGCCCAAGCCTGAGTGACATTGAGGTTTCCAGTCTCAATCTCGGAATAAAGCTCGTAGAGACTTGCGAGTTTGGCGAGATTGGTTTCGGACGGCCAAACGCGAATCAGCCGAGTCGAATCCGACTCCCGTTCAAAAGTTACAAACAATGAAGTCGGTGTTGAGAAAAAATGTGCGGGCACGCCAAGCGTTTGGGCGGCTTGCTCCATTCGATGCTCCAACTCATAAGCTGGTGCACCGCTGGTGTGGAGGCTTCTCGCGAACTCGACAATCAATTCGTGCGGAGAAACGCTGACCCCGGAATTAGCAGCGCGTTGCGAATTAGATTCAGGCTTCGAAACGTCCGATCCCTTTTTTGGCTCAACAACGACGGACTCGCCTGTTTTTGACACTTCAGAATTCACCCAACCACCATCGTATCCCTGTTTTGATTTCAAAAATTGCTCAATCTGACGACCTCGACTCCAGCGAATTTCATCTTAACATGAGAGTCTCAATTGAACGCCGTTGTTCACGTCACGAAGACAAAATGTCGCCATTTCCCAAAACCTTTTGGACGCTTGATTGACAACCGATCATTCAGTTTCTGAGTTGAGTTTCGAACGAAACATCTGGCCATCAAGTGGACGTATTGCGATGTACTTCGTCTTCTTTTTGTCCGGTGCTGCGGCTCTGATTTACGAAATTTCCTGGTCGCGACAGATCGGACTTTTGTTTGGACATACAGTTCATGCTGCCTCGATTGTATTGGCCAGCTACTTCTTGGGTTTGGCTATCGGATATTGGATTGGTGGAAAACTCTTGGAAGTGAATCGCAAGATACGAATTTCTCCATTGGTTGGTTACGCGGTTGCGGAAGTCGTAGTGGCTGGCTGGGCGTTTGCCATTCCGATTTTGTTGACGATTTCTGAATCCTCGTCGATCGTTCAGATCTTGAGCAGCGATTCAGTGGCTTGGCAGACTACAACACGGGCCATCTTCAGTTTTATCTTGCTGATGCCCGCGACAATCGCGCTCGGCGTAACCTTGCCGATGATGGCTGACTATTTCTCTAAAGGCGGCCAAGCGCAAACCGATTCGGAAAACCCATCGAGTGTTTCGTTTGCTTATGCTCTCAATACAGCCGGTGCGTTGATCGGCGTCTTGTTGGCAACGTTTTACCTCCTCATCAATGCTGGCGTGGCAGGAAGCAGTTACGTTGCAGCGCTGGTATCGCTCGCCTGTGCTGGATTGGCGTTAATAGCCGCTCGCAAGTTGAACACGGATTTTGAGATTGCTCCATCGACTTGCAGTCAAGCGTCATTGGGTTCAACGTTGGGTTCATCGCCAAACTCGACTCTGGTTTTGTTCCTAAGTTTCATTTCCGGGTTTGGCACGCTCGCACTTCAAGTTCTCTACACGCGAATGTTCTCGTTGGTATTTCACAACAGCACGTACACATTTGGAATCGTGGTTGCAGTATTCCTTGGGGCCCTGGCGTTGGGTGCAGCTTTAGCTGGATGGCTTCAGCGTAAGTTTGATCCAGTTCCAGTTGTCGCAATCGCCTCAGCCGCTGGAGGAATCGCCGTCGCGAGCTCAATCTTCGTTTTCATCCAGTCGACCCAACTGAATTACTTTCAATCAGGCAGTTCATTCGCCGCATACATGGTTAGCGCAACTGCATTGGTTTCGATCGTCGTCGGACCAAGCGTGGTGTGCCTGGGAATGCTACTCCCTCTTGTGTGGAGAATTGCAGGAAGTGATGAAATTAAAAAGGCCGGCCAAACGGTGGGGCGATTGACGGCGATCAACACTTTGGCCGCGGCGATTGGTGCGATCGTCGCCAGTTTCTTGATGCTAAAGTTTTTCGGCCTGTGGCCATCAGTGCTCTTGATTGCGAGCTTGTTTGCATTGACTGGAATACTGATTTTCTGGAAGTTGAGCAACTCGCGACGAGTCCTATGGATTTGTGGAATATCGCTTTGTTTTGCGCTGAGCTTTTCAATTTCCTGCGTACGGTTGAGCGACTCCAATTTGGAAACAGTCCGCGATCACGAGCGATTAGTCAAGCGTTGGAACTCAACTTATGGCTGGATTGATGTCTTGCAAGACGACAAAGGCGCTTTCAAGATTCGGCAAAACCTGCACTACCGATTTGGCAAAACGGGAACTAACACTCGCGAGTTCAAGCAAACTCATCTTC
>CAYMFZ010000182.1:4892-9516 GCA_964389585.1 uncultured Pirellulaceae bacterium
TCCCTTGCTGATTCACCCGAACCCGGAAAAAGTTCTTTGCCTTGGAATGGGCACCGGGCTCACGGCGGGTGCGGCGATCACTCACAAGACCGTTCAACAAATTGATGTGGTTGAGCTGATCCCGGAAGTCGTCGAGGCTGCGCGGATGTTGACTGATGAAAACTTCAATGTCGTTGAGAGCCCGCGAACTCGAATTCATATCGACGACGCGAGACATTATCTTCTGGCAACTTCTCAAGACTTCGACGTGATCATTTCGGACTTGTTTGTGCCTTGGGAAAGTGGGACCGGCTACCTTTACACGGTTGATCATTACGAAGTTTCGAAACGCCGACTGAGCTCGGACGGAATTTTCTGCCAGTGGCTTCCGCTTTACCAGCTCGGTGAACAAGAGTTTGAAATAATCGCAAACAGTTTCGCAAGTGTTTTCCCTCAAACTACTGTTTGGATTGGCCAATTCGACTCAAAGCAACCTGTCATCGCATTGGTTGGATCGGTTTCTCCAATCCAAGTCGACGCCAACCAACTGGTCCGTCGGCTGAGTGAACTTGAAACGCAACTAGGGTCTTTGGATCCGACCATTGGAACGCCCAATGCCATTTGGGATCACTACATTGGAGACTGGCAGCTCAATCAATCGGACAATTTGATCTTGAATACCGATGAACATCCACGAGTCGAATTTCTGAATCCTATTTCGAACCGAAACCAGGAAATGCTTCGCAGCAACAAGTTCGAACGATACTTCGAAGAAGCCTTTTCATCGTCGACTTCTGTCGGTATTTCGATCAATGATCAAAAAGTTCAATCTGTTGAACGACGACGTTCGGCGCAGCGATTCATGATGTTTGGACGATAAAGAGCGAGGACGATTAGCTTAAATTATGTGTCTCGCTCGCATTCGGCATGCGATTGCGTTGAACATTGGAAAAGGCCACGGCAACGTGACTTCTTCATTTTGTTCAATGCGATGAACGCATGAGGCAATCGTTTGATTTCGCCGCGAGTCGCCAGACGGATTAGAACAAAGTGTAAATAAATGGTGCCGCTCCCGAACCAGTGGCGATCACCAACAAGCCCATAGCGCCGAGGACGATCAAGATCGGCACTAGCCACCATTTCTTGTTCTGCTTGAGGAAATACACGAACTCTCCAACAAGCGAACTCCGCCGCTTGGTCGCGCTTTCCTCAAACGAATTTCTTTCTTCACTCATGTCCGTCCCTTGTAAAATTCCACCGTTTCGAACCACAACATTCAAGGTCGAAGATGACGTCTTTCTCATCTACGACTGGCGAAAATAGCTTTCTGCATCCTTGGGCGCTTTCTTTTCCGTCCAGTAAGTCGTCGCGTCGCGATTGATTTTCCGCTGCAAACCGTCTCGACCGACAACTCGAAACACCAAAGCTAATGGAGTGAATAACAAGAAATAGATCGACAACATCAGCACTTCACCAATTACCAATCCGAGTGGATAGGCAATCAAAGTCGCGCCGATGAATATAGGTTTCAACCATCGAGGACGAACCCAAGCCAATCCTCCCAGCACAATTCCTAAGGCTCCACCGCCAATCAGCAGCTTCCCGGGTTCCTCTGTCAAGGAAGCCAAAGACGGAGTCCCCGAAAAAACCCAACACATCAAAGGAACCGCGATCAGGCTGATCAACCCGAATTGTCGAAGCTGTCGCTCCGTCGGATTCCAGTTATAAGGTATGAGTGCCATTCTAATTCGCTTTTGAGATTTGGAAAATCGCTTCCGACTCAAGGTTCATTTTCGTTTTCGATCAGTCCAATTGAAACTGATTTCGATATTGGACTTTTTCTTCGTCAGTAACTTCTGGTTGCTCTTTCTTAAGCAAGACAACTCGCCCAATTGCCAACACGTCAATGTCAGTGAGTTGAAAACAGCGAAACGCATCCTCTGGCGTACAAACGATTGGCTCGCCCCGAACATTGAAGCTGGAGTTGATCAATACCGGGCAGCCGGTACGCTCGTGAAAACAACTTAACAGTCGGTGAAACATCGGATTCCTCTCGTCGTCCACCGTTTGCACTCGCGCGGAATCGTCTACGTGAGTGATGGCAGGCAAAGTCGATCTTTCAAGATTAGTTCGATTGGGCCCAACTGCTTTTTCAAATTCTGTTGGCGACTTCTTTCGAATTGATTCTCGAACAGGCGCAACCAGCAGCATGTAGGGGCTTTCCTCGTCTGGCTCCATTTCAAACAATTCACTTGCATGTGCTTTGAGAACAGCGGGAGCGAAAGGACGAAACGACTCTCGAAACTTGATTTTCAAATTCATTGTTGACTGCATTGTCGGACTTCGCGCGTCAGCAAGAATACTTCGTGCTCCCAAAGCGCGAGGGCCAAATTCCATTCGACCTTGAAACCAACCAACCACCTGTTGATCGTCCAACAGGGAAGCAACCTGCTCGCACAACGCTTCGTCCGAATCATAAACAGTGTATTTTGCGCCCTTCTGTTGAAGCAAATCAATCACTTCCGATTCTCCAAACGATGGCCCCAATAAAGATCCTTGCTGAGAATCTGTTGGGCGAACCGATCTCGGGTTTTGAAGAAGCTGGTACCAGATCAACATCGCCACTCCGAGAGCGCCCCCTGCATCTCCGGCAGCGGGTTGAATCCAAACGTTGTCAAAGGGAGATTCGCGAAGGATCCGCCCGTTGCCCACGCAGTTGAGCGCCACTCCCCCAGCCAGAACAAGATTTGACTCGCCGGTTTCTTGATGAACGTGGTTAGCCGTGCACAACATCACTTCTTCAGTTACCGCTTGAATCGAAGCTGCCAAGTCCATTTCACGCTGCGTTATCTCTGACTCAGGTTGCCGAGGCGGTCCACCAAATAGCTGATGAAACTTTGGCGACGTCATCGTCAGCCCTTGGCAATAATTGAAGTAGCTCATGTCCATTCGAAACGAGCCGTCGGTCTTTAAGTCGATCAAATGTTTAAGGATTAGATCTTTGAATCTCGGAGTTCCATAAGGAGCCAACCCCATGACCTTGTACTCGCCACTGTTGACTCGAAAGCCGGCATAGTACGTGAAGGCCGAATAGAGCAGACCTAACGAGTGAGGAAATCGAAGCTCTTGATTCAGGCTAATTCTGTTGCCTTCGCCGACGCCATAACACATCGTTGACCATTCACCGACGCCATCAAAAGTAACAATCGCGGCAGAAGAAAAAGGCGAAGGGAAAAAAGCACTTGCTGCGTGCGACTCATGATGATCCGAAAAAACATAACGACCGCGATACTTGCCGCCCAAACCTTCATCCATCATCCGCGGCAAGAAAAGTTTCTCGCGCAACCAAAGTGGAATTCCGCGACGAAACGAAGGATAGCCCGCTGGCGCGTAACCGAGATAGGTTTCCAACAGCCGATCGAACTTACGAACAGGCTTGTCATAAAAACCGACGTGATCCAAATCTTCCGGCCCAATCCCTGCTTGCTTAAGACAGAATTCGATCGCCTGTTTCGGAAATGACGAATCATGTTTCTTGCGAGTGAATCGCTCTTCTTGCGCAGCGGCGACAATTTTTCCGTCGACGATTAATACCGCTGCCGAATCATGATAGAAAGCTGATATCCCAAGAATGGCTGTCATTCAGCAATTGTCCGGTCGATAACCTGAGTTTGTTTTTGCCTCTGCAGATGGTAAGAGTTTTGGATTCGATCAGAAAGGTCACTGCGATCCACCCAATACAAAAGCCCGGCCCGAATTCGGCCTGAACTTTTTTCTTCTGAGCTGACAACTAGTTCGCTTGATGAAGAAAATTTCCACGGAGGTAATCATGGCCCTGTCGCCGGGATTGGCGAAATCTACCTTCGAATTACATCGACTTTTGAAACTTCACGATCCTTGGGACCAAGTCGACGTTCGCAACCCATCGCTCCCAGCATCGTATTGTAGACGTCGAGTCCTTCGTGATTGACATCCATGATCTGCCCGGTTTTGAAGCGACCGTTTGCACTTGTGATGGCATGGAAGACGCCTGAGAGTTCGCGTTTCACATCCGAATGCCGACCGTCGCCAGACTCGGTTGAAATGGTAAGCAACGAATTCTCCAAAATCGTTTTGCCGTTGGCTTCCATCGAATTTTCGTTGTCAATCGCCTTCAAGAAGTAAGCGATCTCTCGCATTTTCATGTGGGCATGCGCTCGAAGCTGAATGTTCTTTTGTTTCGGATTGAACTTATGCCACCACTCGTGACTACAACCCGCCGAACCAGATTTATTTAATTCCTTGGCGTCGTCGAAAGTGTAGATCTTTTTGCCTTCGTACTCGTAATCGCCCGTGACACGCAGTCGCTCGCCCGCCGCCAAAAAAGTCAACGCGCCGAATCGAACTCGATCCAGTTGAATCGCCATCGCATAAAGATCGGCCATCAAACGCCATTCACTGGTCAGGTCCTCCAGTTTCATATCGATTCCCTCGCCACCCGGATCGGCTTGACCACCATGTGCTAGATTCGATCGAGGAGGAAGCGAGGGTGAACTTGGGTTACCGGCACCCTTTGAATCGCTTGGATTCTTCGGGGCCTGCTCCTTCATATTGTAGGCGCGCTGTTCGAACTCGCGGATCCGATCAAGGTGCTCTGCAATCCTGG
>CAYMFZ010000183.1:0-9445 GCA_964389585.1 uncultured Pirellulaceae bacterium
TTCTATGCCCATGCCTCTAACCCAACAAACTACCGCATGTTGGTGTTCACGCTTTCCGCTTTTTGAATGTAGATCGGATCTCGAGTCCCTTCAAAAGCCCGTTGGTAAGTCACACTCAATGCAGCCGCATTGAAATCGTCTTGCTCAAGCTCGTAAGCCTTCTCAGCGTGCGCTACTGATTTGTCGTGCGTTTCCGTTTTGTGATATAGAACAGCCAGTGCCAGATGTGAACGGACAAAATTTTCATCGATTGCAAGGATCTCGGCGTGCTTGGCAATTGCCTCTTCGTTCTTGCCATCATTCTTAAGCTGGTCAGCTTCTTTTTCCATCGCCAAAATTTCAGGTGTCATCACATCTCTCCAAATCATTTAAGGGTTAGCAAGTATTATTGCCAGAATGCCCTTGGGGGCAATGCAAAGCGAAGAAAATAAGCCGACCAAAATATTGGCCGGCTTTGAGATAAGTCATTTGCTTCAACGACGACTAGGCCGCCGCATCAGATCCAGGGATCAAGACGCCATTGATCAAATGAATAATGCCATTTTTCGCTCTTATATCTGTTTGAGCGATCGTCACATTGCCATTCAAAACCGGCGAGCCAGTCGAAAGGTCGACCGATAGCGGTTGGCCCAAAAGCGTATCGACTGAATTTAGCATCACAAGTTCGGCTGCCGGAACTGCACGGCCGACAACATGGAAACTTAAGATGTCCGTCAATTGCTCAGTTGACAATCCAGCGACAGTCCCGGGAGGCAACGCATCGAATGCCGAATTCAATGGCGCGAACGCCGTGAATGCCCCGGGACCATTGAGCGGCTCATCAAGCCCAGTCGCCTGAAGCGCGCCAACCAAAGTTGAAAGCTGAGGCGTCATCACCGCCAATTCAGTAATGGTTCCGAGTCGAGCGCCATCCATGATCAAATTTGTGAAGACTTGATCGCGTTGAATCAGGCCACCAGCAACGTCGTTACCTTCAACACTGGAGATGCGAGGATCCGACGCGAAATCGACAACTCCGTTAAGTTCGACTTGATCGCTGCCACCGCCACCTCTCACGACTGTTGATCCTGCGATTGAAGTGTCACCGATATACACATCATCAGCACCACCTCCTCCGAACACGCCAACGTAGCTTCCCGCGCTCAAACCATCGGTTCCAATAAAGTCATTACCCGATTGCAGGAAAGCGAATACGGCTTGCTCGTGAGTTGAATCTCGAATCGAAATATCGTCAGCCCCACCTCCACCCAGCAAAGTGGTTCGTCCGGAAATTTGCGATTGATCGATTCCAATCCTGTCATTTCCAGAAAGTGAGAAGATCGAGAGATGACTTCCAACACCGACGTTGTCCAATGAAATCGAATCGCTACCACCGGCCGTTTGGACAAATAGCTGGTCAAGAATTCGAGTGTTATAAAGCCCAATCGCGTCGTCGCCCGCACCACCAAAAACGATGGCCGATCCTTCCAGTCCAACGCCTTCGATTCGTAGTAAGTCATCTCCAGCGCCGAGGTTGGTCCGCACCCCACCAAGCTCACCCCCGCGATCGCGCAGGACCATTGGTTCTGTTTGACCATTAATTGTCGTTCCATCCAAACCACCAACGACCACATCACCGTTAGGCGCGGCCATCACTTCGACTTGATTGCTCGCTCGATCGCCAAAAATGAAAACATTGTTTCCAGATTCGACTACGCGAACATCGCCCGCCAGAAGAAGCCTTTCTTCAAAACGTTCATAACTAGCTTTTTCAGTCCGTTTGAAATTTCGCTTTCTCATGCCGCCTCCAAAGTAATAAAAAATGAAATGAAGCGTTCTTTTGGGAACCGACAATTTAGATAGTTTGCAACGGTCGAATTGGTTGAGATCGAGAATCGTTCCTTGCAACGTTAAATGGCAAACCGAATCCAAGATTCATTGAGCCAAGATGGTTGCCGCTCGCTTGATTTAGCGTCTAACCTTGCGCTGAAATCTCACAAATTCGCGAGTCTGGCGAGCTGAATCTGGCAGGCCTATTTCCGGGTTGTTGAGATTCCTTAAAAATCGACAATCCACTTTTTCCCGAGAAAATGTGTTCAGAACTTCATTGCGGAACAACACCTCAGAATTACTGTCTTCCTTTCATCTCATTCGCGTGTGTTAATACAGACACAACGAAACTTAAAAATATCAGGCCAAGCCATGAAGACTTCTTTCGCGTTATCAATCTGTGCTTTGTTCATCTTGGCTTCCACCTGTTGGGCACAAGGTCCTAGCGGTGCCATGAACGTTATGCCTAATCCGCAGGCCGTCGGCGATGCCGGTATCGCTTGGTACACGACTTGGGACACCGGGCTCGAAGAAGCAAAACGCTCGAACCGCCCAATCTTTTTCATGTCAGCAGCAACGACTTGCTCGGGCGTCTCGGGAGTTTTCTGACCTGGCTACACAAAAACGCAGAACAGTTTGTTCTCGCAGGCCGACTTCATCGAAGCATCACGCAAGTTCGTTTGTATCCGCATTGAGACTTATGAAAACAAAGAAGCAGAAGAAAAAGTGAGAGCGTTACTCAACGGACGCTACGCCAATACCGCCTTTTGCATGTTTAACCCAAACGGAACCGAGAGACTTTCGCGGTCGGGACGAAGTCCATTCGATGCGTTTGGACGCAAGAGCGACGGGGATGACAAAGAACTTATCGGACAGATGAACCAGATCGCTGCCAAGTACACTCCTTCGGGAGAAACTGACAACTCGGTTTTGCAAGACTTCAACTCATTCCGTCAGGCACTGAATGTAGCCTCAGCGGATCAGCGATTGTTAGTATTCGTTGACGTCGAAAAGGATGATCAAAAGAAAGTCAGGAATAACTTGGAAACTGTTTTTGCCGATCAAGATATCGTCGGAAAGTTCCATTTGAATTTCATGGACAAAGAAGTTGATCAGCAATGGTCTAAATCGATCAAAGGCAATACACGTTCACCAGGAATCTTCATCATCCGATCAGGCACGTTTGGAATTGATGGGGTGGTCATGGATCATCTTTCTCCCACAACCGCTGAAGAGGAGATTAAAGCCGCCATGGTCGGTGCCAACGAAAAATTTGCCTCGATAGAAGAGCGTAAAACTTATAGCGAGCATGTCCGAGCAGGAAAGCGTCAACGTATTCACTTTGAAAATGAGATTCCACAAGTCGAAGATCGCAATGGCGACGGACAAACTGACGGCAAGCGTCGCGGCGGCAAGCCAAACGGCCAACGCCGTCGCGGCAGTAGGAGAAAATAATGGTTGAGGCAAGTTGAGTTCGACGAACGTATTTAGTTGAGTCGATCTTCGCAAAATGAATTGGCACTATCGATAGTCGTTGATTGCTCCGCAATCATTACGCAGTCCGCTCTTCTCGACGGTAAGTTGACTGTTGGGGATTGGAGTGTTCATAGGAGATTCGCGTTTTGACCGCGGAGCGATCAACGACATTCAAGGAGAGTTCAACGACAATCATAGATTGAATACTCCACTTCGATCTCGACTTCCTCAACGTTTAGCCGATCTCGCGTCGATCACCTATTGCTAATTTGACATGGCGTCGATCGCTTTCCAGTAATCCTCTCGCATTGAATTTTGGTCGATTGATTTGAACAGTCGGACTTTCCGTTGCTCATTCTCAGGCGGAGTCTCTACTTCGATCGTCATGGCCAACTCTGGATTCAAAAGAGCCTCAACCAAGGCGAGATCCCACATCACCCAGTTTTCGAAATCGGCGAATCGAGCTTTCCATTTTGTTGTCAAGTGTTTCCCAAGGGCTCCCATTTTTTCGTGACGAGAGAAAGTTTCATCCCGCGGAAACGTAAGTGGTTTAGCAACGTTGGCTGGCATGATGGTTAGCTTTAGATCCTGTTGATTCAGCAAGAAATCTGCTGCGTTCAAATCACGACGAACATTGAACGAGGATTTGTTCCAGGCTGGTTTGTCAAAGTCATATCGAAACCCAAGGACGTAGGCGTCAATGTTGGGCGCGATTTCAGGGGCGAGCTTGATCGCGGATGCCAGATTTGTTGAAGCCCCAAGGCAAACAACAAACAGCTTTTTTTCCGGGCTGGCCTTCTTTGCCGATTTGATAATGAATTGAGCGGCGGGAGAATCCTTTGCTTCATAGCCACCCCAAGGTTTACCCATTGGTTCCTTCGATCCAATTAGTGTTGGCAAGTCGCTACGACCAAGAAGTTTCACCAACGCTTCGTTTTCACGCTGGCTGGCACCGACTGCATCCTCTTCGGCGAGATAGTGAATCCACTGTGATGAAGTTAACCCGAGCACATCAAACTTGTCTTGATTGAGCATCCGCACAATCGCATACATGTCGTCAATCTCATTCGCAGTATCCGCATCAAGAATGAGTTTTGGTTTTTCCTGAGCTACTAGATGGGTTGGACAGACCAAAACAACGGCAAGTATTAGCCAGCCAAGAGTTGAACATACGTTTTTCATATTTCGCTTTCCACTACCAACAGACCGAACGTGAATCTGCATTGTAATGGATAATCTGCGGTAAGGCCGATGGATCGCGACTCGTCAACTTTGCAGTATTGAACAATTTCCAGAACAATTTCCATTCGCTCGCCTCCGAAGACTAGCCATAGAGCCTTAGATTACCTGAACTTTGAATGCCCAACGTTCGATGTCGTATAATATTCGTTGTTGTGTCATCACGATGCCCTGAATCGTTAGGCTCTCGGCCATCCTTAAAACATAGTTAGCTAATGTCGAATAACAAACACGTCAGCCATTGGATTGATCAGGTTAAGCACGGAGATTCCTTGGCTGCGAATCAGATTTGGCAACACTATTTCGACCGGCTTGTGCGTTCAGTTCGCCAGAGACTTCAAGGCCAGAATCGAGCCGTTTCAGACGAAGAAGATATCGTCTTGAGTGTGTTCGACAGTTTCTACGTTGCCGCGGAAAAAGGCCGATTTCCGGATCTGTCCGATCGCTACGATCTTTGGAGACTACTACTTCGAATGGCAGCCAGAAAAGTTGTCGACAAGCACAGGCATGACCAGCGACAACGACGGGGTGGCGATGTCAAAATCCACTCTTTGGATCGAGCGAAAGACGAAGAAAACGTGATCGAGGCCATTGGGAACGAACCAACACCTGAAATGGTGCTGATGATGCAGGAATCTGTTGAGCAATTTTTTTCTCATTTGGGTGTCGGGCAGCTCAGAGATTTAGCGGGTGACAAGTTGGAGGGGTATTCAAACGCAGAACTCGCCAAGCGTTTTGCCTGTTCGGAACGGACGATTGAACGCCGTCTCCACTTGATTCGAGAAAAATGTCAACAAGAATTGGTCGAACACGATGAGCATACGCCAGAAAAAACTACCGATCGCGGCTTTGGAGCGCATTGATGACTTCTGCGCTGATTTTGAGCGGCAGTGGCAATCGAACAATGCGCCGTCGATTGAATCAATACTCTCGGTTGATATTTCTCCGAATGAGCGAGATGTTTTGTTAGCAGAATTGATTGTTTTGGACATCGATTACCGACGACGAAATGGAGAGAATCCAACCGAACAAGAATACGTCGACCGTTTTCCTGAAAATGCGAATGACATCAAAGCAGCTTTGAACGAAACAGGGAAACGAATCGCTGCGTTCGAACCGCCCACGATCGCCAGTCTGGCCAAACTTTTTCCCGCGCTTCAAATCCTTGAGCTGATTGGTGTTGGGGGGATGGGAGCAGTCTACAAAGCTCGTCAGGAAGGACTTGATCGTGTTGTCGCTCTTAAGATTCTGCCGGAGGAGTTTGGGCACGACGTCAAGTTCGCGCTTCGATTCACGCGGGAAGCACGCACGCTGGCGAAACTAACGCATCCAAACATCGTGTCAGTCTTTGAATTTGGCAACGTTGAGAACACCTATTATTTCCTGATGGAATTTGTCGATGGCTCGACACTTCGCGAAGTGGTAAAGGCTCGTCAATTGGCTCCGTCCCATGCGCTTGCGATCGTTCCGCACCTCTGTGATGCATTGCAGTACGCACATGATAACGGAGTCGTCCATCGAGATATCAAACCCGAAAATATCCTGATGGCGACCGATGGCTCTGTGAAGATCGCGGACTTTGGGCTTTCGCGAGTCCTGGGAAATGAAAGCCAGCAAGAGCTTCTCACAGGCACGCATCAAGTCATGGGCACGCCTCGCTATATGGCTCCCGAGCAATTCGAAGGTTCACATGGGGTCGATCACCGCGCAGACATTTATTCATTGGGAGTCGTTTTCTACGAGATGCTGACTGGCGAATTGCCGATCGGCCGTTTCGCGCCGCCATCAGAAAAAGTCCAGATCGATGTCCGTCTTGACGAAGTCGTCTTGAGAACACTTGAGAAAGAACCCAAGCGTCGCTACCAACGCGCGAGTCAGATCAAATCAGATGTGCAGTCGATTGCCCTCAATGAAAAACCAGAACTCACTCAAACTTTCGTAAGCGATGCGAAACCAACAGGCAACAAAGCCGCATTTGCAACGATCGAACAACAGGAATTGGCAGGCCGACTATTGTTGACACGTCGACAACTGATGGAGCGTGTTGAGAGTTCGCTTCAACCGCTTCGCCGTGGCGAGACGATTCAAGTGATAATCGGCGTGGCGATCATTGCACTGGGAGCTCAATGTTGGGCACGTAATTTGAGCGTTCCGCATCGTGTTTTTTGTGGAGTGATACTGCACGTCTATGGGATTCTGGTTTGCGCCCAAGCTGCGCTGGTCAAAACAAGAATTCATCGAATCGACTATTCGAAATCCGTCGTAGAAATTCGCAGCAAGCTCGACAGTTTACAATCCGGCTACCTCAGCTCCGGAATCATCATCGGATTCGTCTGGTGGTTGATGTGGATTCCTGTCTGTGTCGCCATTGGATTCGACGCGGTGCTTTATCCGAATTCACTGGTGGTGTCACTGGCTGTGGGAGTGGTTGGGATGTCTGTTTCTGTTTGGCTTTATCGCCGAGCGATGAATTTGAAAACCGAGTCGGGCGAAACCTGGAGAAGAAAGTTTGCCGGCGAAAGCATCAACAATGCCTACGTCGCGCTCGATGAGATCGAAGAAGCTCAAATCAACTAATGAGCCCCGATTGTGACACTCGCGTAGTTGACATACGTCGAAACGATTACTCGTTCCGCTATTTGTTTTGAGTTTGGGTGATCATCCTCTGTGGACTTGGCAGGTAGGTTTACTGCTTCAGGTTGATTATGAGATTCTCAATTTCTTCTTTTGTGAATTCTCCTGTAATCCTTCCATTTTTGGTAATTGGAGATTGGATGGTGGGATCATAAATGGAAAAAGCACGAATTTCTATTTTCCTTCTCAACTCCGGTTGTACACGCTCTCAAAGCTTAAGAAAGTAACCCACTGATCAAGCCGAAACGATACCGCCAAGCTTCGATTGGGTTCCCTACAAGGAGAACAAGCGTCTCACCTTTGAAAGCAGAATACTCCTTTGTTCTGACCGCTTTCGTGCTATTTCTTTGCGATTCTAGATTGTCGAACATTATGAGTGTTGACCCAGTGTAAAATTTAGGTACTATGGCATTGCAAATTTACAACATCATAGAACGTTAAATATTCACATGGACCTCGAATCCCTTGTTTTGCCGTATTCTCCATGGCGCGGAACAGAAAGGCAACGTGACAATTGGGGCAAATTGGTTCCAGATTTTCGGCGTACCGTCTTTAAGTCTTTAGTGGCTGATCTAGATGCAATTCAGCAGATGATCGCAATTACAGGCCCCCGTCGAGTGGGAAAATCGACTCTTTTGCAGCAGTTGGTAATCCACTTACTTGATCGCGGGGTCCCGACATCAAACATTTTGTATTACTCGTTTGATGACCCAGCGATATATCGACATGGTCACTCAGGCGAAGACATTATTGAGTCAATCATGGCTTGGGCAGTTGAGTGTGAATCGCCTGTTTATGTTTTTTTGGACGAGATTCAAGTTCTTGAGAGATGGGAGTTGTATTTAAAAAAGTACTACGACCTGAAATATCCAGTTCGCATTGTCGTGTCTGGCTCCGCATCAAGTCCGATTTTCAAGAAGAGTCGCGAAAGCCTGCTTGGGCGAGTAAAGGACTATCACGTTCTCCCATTTTCATTTCGTGAATTTCTATCATACCGCTTGAGCACTTCACTGTCTGTTCACGTTGGTGAACTTGACGAACTATACGAAGTGGGCAAGGTCCTGATGGGGATGTATGCAAAATCACCAGAACATGTTGACACATCATCTGTGGACATTCCGCAATTGTCAGAGGGTTTAGCAAAATCAGCAAGAAAAGCACTTAAGAGTTTTGTTGTGGATGGAGGGTTCCCTGAAGTGTGGAAACTACCGTCCGCCGAGAAAAAGATTGAATACTTGTTCGACAACCAAGTAAAGAAAGTGATCTATGAAGATTTGGTTTTGGCTACAGAATTCAGAAAGCCAGATCAACTTAAGATGTTCTATGTCTCTCTTCTCGAAAGACCTGGAACCGAAGTCAGCACGACTTCTTTATCTCAAGACATTGGAATTAGCGTCCAGCAAATAGACAAGTACCTACCGCTACTTGAAATGACTGATCTGATTAAGCACGCTCCTAAGTTCAGAAAGTCAGCCGTCCATGTTCGAAAGGGCAATCGCAAGTATTATTTGGTCGACTTGGCATTGCGGAACGCGGTCATGCGTCTGAGTGAAGAAGAGATATTAAATGACGAATCGGTGCTCGGTCTTTATGCAGAGAATCTTGTCTTCAACGCTCTAAAAAAATGGCGAGGCATACTGCAAGTAGACTATTATCGCAATCGAAATTATGAAATTGATTTTATTGTGCACACGGGACCTACACGATACTGGCCTGTTGAGGTGAAATATCGAAAGTCTTGGGGCTACTCCGAGGTAGCCAAGTCGTTGGATCATTTTTCGACTAAATACAATTGCCATATGCCGGCTGTAGTAACAATGCGTATGAGTGATTTTGGGCAAGACTCAAACAAGAAGTTTTTTAGATTTCCACTTGTCCTTTTCCTTCTTCTGTTTGATGAATAGAAGATATCTGAAAGGCAGCCCTAACATTGAATATGATCGTCGTGGTCCAAGCAAAGCTTGGATCCGGCGACCATCTGCTCGAGCAGTATCCAACCCCAAAAAAAGCGGAACGATTTCTCGTTCCGCTTTTGGTTTCTAATTGCTTCAAACTTCAATCAAATTGCTACGACGCGTCTTCGATGGCGGCTTGGGCGGCTGCCAATCTTGCGATTGGAACTCGGTAAGGAGAGCAGCTCACGTAGTTCAATCCGGCGCGGACGCAGAATTTGACGGAGCTTGGCTCGCCGCCGTGCTCACCGCAGATGCCGCACTTAAGCGTTGGACGAGTTTGGCGGCCTTTGTTGACAGCCATTTCGACCAACTGACCAACACCTGATTCGTCG
>CAYMFZ010000184.1:0-2184 GCA_964389585.1 uncultured Pirellulaceae bacterium
GTCGGTGTACTCGAATGCAACCGTGTGTTTTCCAACTAAGGCACCATCTTTGCCGTGTCGAGTCTTGAGCGTAAATTTTCCCTCGGCATCTGTTACGCCAGTCGAGAAAGGGCCAACGGCATGGTTTTCACCGATTGGTTGAGGAGAAAACACAACACTTAGTTTCGGGATCGGCTTCCCGTTATAAGTTGCCGTGCCAGTTACTGGCGCCAACGTATAGTCATTGCTGTTGCATCCGGAGAATGGCAACACGCAGGCTGCAAACAGAGTGATGGGGATAATTAAATTTCGCATTGGCCAGACCCAAAAAAACTGAAACTATTGTCATAGATCGATGAAATGGAATCCTATTACGAACTGGATTCCAACAGAGTATCAAAAAAAAGGTTCGACGCTGGTCGAACCTTTTAAAAATCAAGCTAGTTGAACGCAAACTCTCTTAATAACCAGGGATGACAGCACCATCAGCCATAGCAACTAGAGATCGCAGAGTATTGATGTTCAAGTTGTCACTTAGGAAGTGAACAGATCCGTCACCAAATGCGAGATTCGCTCCACCAGGGTGAAAGCTAGAGCCAACACTTCGAGGAGTGTCTCTTCCGTTCAGACTCCAGTTAGCAGCGTTGTCGCTGAAGACGATTCCGACAACACCGTACTCGGCGCCTTGGCGACCGTTATCGTAGGTGAGGTGGCTATTGGAGTTCACGCGTCCAGCCCAGATCGCACCATAATTGTCTTTGTTGCTGGTTGGTCGGCCTGAGTTGGCTTCGGTTCGACTTGCTCTTTCACCAAGCAAAACAACATTACTTGAACCGTCGCTCATACTCGAAAATGTAGATTTCGAGTTACAGCCAAACACTCCCCAGTCAATTGAGTATTCTGGATTGGAGCATTGGTTGAATCCATTGGCTCCTGCGCTAGCAATGTAGCACGATTTTCCGTAGTACTCAGCCGTCGCATCCAAATCCTTGTGAGTATAGAACCGGTTGCCGCCACCATCAGGGTCAGCGTCACTGCCACAAATTAGAAACGGAATTTGTTGCGACGCGATAATCTTTCCAGCCGCATTTCTCTTGTTGACCCAATTGTCTTCCCAGTTGTTACAAGCATCCTTCAATTCCGTCTCTAGATTGTTCTGTTCGATGAAGGGAAGAATAAAGACTGTCCAGCCAATTTTACGACCTTCTGTCCGCCTGCTTGGCCTTGGGTAGGTTGGCAACCCACGGCTGTGGCTGGTTGTTGCATCGTTGCGCTGCGTCGCCGGAGGAAAATGCATGTGAGCACTTTCGTAATTGTGATTGGCAAGCGCAAGCTGTCGCAAATTGTTCATGCAAGCCGCACGGCGAGCTGCCTCGCGAACTTGTTGTACAGCTGGAAGCAGCATCCCGATCAAAATTCCAATGATCGCAATGACGACTAACAACTCCACGAGAGTAAAACCGCTTTTAGCTGTTTTCTTCATGCTGTCCCTTCGTAAAACCATATAAGAAATAAAACTGGTTAGTAAAAAACTACGATTCAGAGATTGTAAGATGATTGAAAACAAAATGCGTTTACATGTTTGGGGGATGCAAATCACCCGCCCAAGCCTCTGAAGGTATCATAATTATGATAGGCGATTTTAACTTCAGGTACCATATAGGATTGCAAATTTTTTGAATTTTCCGACTTATGATGCTTTTCTTCGCCGAGTCAAAGTTCGAATAGTTGTTTGAACGAAAACAAGAAATGAAGATCATCAATAGGGTACTATTTGACCCAAAGGATATTTAAGCCCCTTAAGGTGCTTTTTTCGTGTTTTCGACTTCCTTCGTTTGCAAAATTCTTACGAAAAAGTCAACCATTTTCGACATTTGTAATATTTATTAGCTATGATCATCTGTCTGGAATAGCGTTCTGTCCCCAGTTTCGCTAATAGTGACCCTTCCAGCTAATTGAAGTTCCCATTTATCCTTGGTGCGCACCATGAAAATTAAACTCGCTTGCTTTCGCTTTTCATTGGGCATTATTGCTCTCGGTCTTCTTGTTGTTCAACTAAATGCAGACATCGTTACCCTCTATGATGGTGAACAAGGAGATCTTGCGACGGACTTAGCAGCATTCGGTTCGGTTCAGGATCTCGGAAACGGAACCGACTACGGAGTGCAGCAAGTCGCTTCTCCGTTTGGCACAGGAGACGCTATC
>CAYMFZ010000184.1:2194-9440 GCA_964389585.1 uncultured Pirellulaceae bacterium
CGACAACAATAATGGCGACAAGCCAGATCTTCAGGGCGAGTTCAGTGCACCACTGACCGATGCTTTTCGAATTGACTTTCAGTCTTTGATTCAAAACCAAACGAGTTCGAGTTCGGCGATACGTTTTCGGATGGCCAATTCGGGAAAAAATCTCGGCACAGAAAGCCGAACAGCCATGTCTCTTTCTTGGCAAGCGAACGGTCAATTCAATGCGAAGTACAGTGGCGTTGCTGATGGAAATGGTAACGATGTTGATACAAAAAGTCTTGCATCATCGACCGCAGCCCAAAATATTACCATGGTGGCGAATGGTGCGGCAACTGGTGATTACTCTTATACCTTGTTTGGCGAGTCGCGAACTCTTAACGCCCAGCACTACGATGTTTTCGTTGATGGTGTTCTACTAAACGACGGCACGAATCCAGACTTTGCCAACGGAATGCAATTCACACTTGAGAATTCTTCTGCCGAATACAATCCTTCCTTGGGGTTGCAGCGGTTTGGATTGTTTGGAAGCGGAAATTCAAATGTCGACCCTGATGTTCTGTTCGATAACATCGTTCTTCGCACTGGCTTTCACATTACCGCTGTGCCCGAACCAGGTTCGGCCTGTTTGTTCTTGGGTGCATTAGCTTCGTTTGGATACGTAAGACGACGGAAATAGTCGTTTACGATAAGGGAAAAATTTTGGGCAGATCTTAGGATCTGCTCTTTTTTTTGTCTTGTTTTGATTCGGTAGTTGAAGATGTACAATTGATGACTTGATAAGGTGTTTCAAGCTCTGAATAGAGTAGGAATGTGAAATGATGAGTTGGTTCGTTAGAGCAACGGTTGCGGTCTGTCTCTGTGGATTTGCTTTTGTTGCTCACGCTGATGACGACTTTCCCGAAACGATTTTGATCGACGGAAAGAAACTGGCTGAAACCAAAGCGCGGATTGAAGAAAGTGATCCGAAACTCAAGCCCGCTTTTGACAAGCTGATCGAAGAGGCGAATGCGGCGCTTCAAGGCGGTCCCTATTCGGTAACCGATAAACAAAAAGTCGCCCCCAGTGGAGACAAGCATGACTATGCCAGTTACAGCCGTTATTGGTGGCCGGATCCGAAAAAGGCTGACGGACTGCCTTATATCCGACGAGATGGTGAAACCAATCCAGACAGTCAAAGCCCGAAAAGTTCCGACCGTCCCAGGATTGAATCAATTGGTATTCACACCGAGACGCTGGGATTGGCCTATTACCTGACGGGCGAAGAAAAGTACGCCACGAAAGCCGCCGAGCTTCTGCGCGTCTGGTTTCTCGACCCTGCAACTCGAATGAATCCCAATCTAAATCATGCCCAGGCCAGACCAGGTCATAACGACGGCACCAAATCTGGCGTATTGGACGGGCGCATGATGACGAGGGCACTTGAGGGATCGTTTTTGATCGGTGGTTCAACCGCTTTAACGGATGCTGAGCGGAAAGGGTTAAAGGCTTGGGCTGGCGAATACTTTAAGTGGTTAACAACAAGTGAAATCGCCCTTGAAGAGGCGGCTTCGAAGAACAACCATGGCTCATTTTACGACGCGCAAGCAATGTACTTTGCTTTGTATTCTGGCAACGAAAAAGGAGCTGAAAACATTGCGCAAGAATTTGTTCAAAAGCGAGTTCTTGCTCAGATCAAACCGGACGGGTCGATGCCAGAAGAGATGGCCCGCACACGCCCTTTGTTCTACAGCAACTACAATCTTCACGCTATGTTTCTAGTTGCTCACCTTTCCAAAAAAGTCGATGTGGATGTTTGGAACGCTGGTGATTCTCGCCTGAGGGTTGGGTTGGATTTTCTCACGCCTTACACTGATCCAAACAAGCCTTGGCCGCATCCGACGATTAAGAAGGCTGACCGGATGAAAATGTTTGCCATCCTGTTGATGGCCGATAAGGCTTATCCAAATGGGAATTACCTCAAGATGATGAAAGCGCTGCCAAAGGCAAAGCGAGAAGTTAGACGCGAGAACTTGGCCTTTCCACTCATGCGTTGAACAAATTTTTTTCGCTTTTCATGAGTTAAAGCTTCACGACGCTCAATCTTTGATGTTCAAGCCTGAGCGATTGAAGCGGACTGCCAGCCGGAAGCTTTCAACGTCTCCAGGGCGGTATCAAGATCCGGCAGGTAGGGGTGCCACTTGCGTTCCCATTCAAGACTGACAACTCCATTGTAATCGTTGTCGCGCAAAACTTTGAACAGTTCGACCACCGGGAATTCACCAGCCCCCGGCAGGACGTATGAGTAGGGGTGTCGGGCAGACGGAATCGAAACACTGTCTTTGACGTGAACGTGTTGAATCATGGCAGCCATCTGCGCCCAAGTCTGTTGTGGACTTTCGTTTCCCATTTTCCAAGTGTGGTGCGTGTCCCAGATAATATCCAATGAGTTGCCAAACGCTTCTTGAAGTCGCAAACAACGTTCGCTACTACTAAATCCAGTGTGAGTTTCTAACGCGATTCGGGTCGTCCATTGGTGTTGTTCGCTTTGAAGCTTCCACCAATTCAAGTTTTCGACAGCCTCTGTGAGATCGCTTTTTGAAAGCGAATTGCTCATGCTCCCGCCGCCAAAAACGCGAATGAAGGGAACGCCCAAAAGTTCCGCCCAGCGTGCAAACCCCAACAATTCCTCGCGAGCTGCTTCATCCGCTCCGATCAAAGTGAATCCACTGTTGAGAGCGATGATGGATTGGCGATGCTGAGCAAGAATCTGCTTGACCGAGTTGGAGTCGTTCGGATAGTTGGCGTCGAGGTACTCAGGAAGATTCAAGCAGTCGGCCAGACTTCTGATCTCAAGATGATGGATCCCGTGTTTTTCTGCAAGCTCGCAGATCGCAGGCAAATCGAGCTCGTGGCATCCGAGTGTCGAAATGCCCCAAGTCATATCAAGTTGCGCGGTCATAAATATTCAGATCGATCAGGTTGGTGAGGGGTTTATTTTTCAAATAGTTTTCGAGATTCTCAAGGGCAAGTTCACCACAATCGCGCCGGCGATCCGGCGTTGGACCACCAAGGTGTGGTAGCAGCGTGATGTTGTCCAAGCCGCGCAAAGGCGAATCCACAGGAAGCGGTTCGGTTTCAAAGACATCGAGCGCGATGTGCAGGCCGCGTTCTTGACTCGCTCGCACCAAAGCGGCTTCGTCCACAACCATTCCGCGACCAAGATTGACAAAGACGGCTTGCTCAGGGAGCAGTCGCAAAAGTTCGTCGCCAACAAGGTGGTAGTTGTCCGGTTTGCCAGGTGCGAGTTCAACCAGAACATCAGACGTTGAAAAAAGATCCTCCAACGAATCTGCCCGGCGAATGTTGAGTGTTTCAAATGTTGCGTCGGGTACGCTTGGCGAATAGGCCGAAAGCTGGACATCGAATGGCTTGAGCAGCTTGACCAGTTCGCGGCTGATGGCGCCAAGTCCGTGCCGCACGACGCGCCGACCAAACAAGCTGCGTGTGTCAGGGTGACGACCCTGTTTCCATTTGCCTTGGGTGCGCATTTCAACACTCCAATTTCCGCCTCGTCTTAACGCAGACAGGATGAGGAGTAGCGAACATTCGGCGACCGTGTTACTGACAATCGATCCCCAGTTGGTAACCTTTAGTCCTTGCTCGATCAAATCGCGTGGCACAAGTTTACGAATCGAGCCACACAAGAAGCACACATACTTCAGGTGCTTGGTGACTTCTAATGGGAGCGGTGGAGTTTCCCAAGCACAAAGAACAATTTCTGGCTGGCTTTCGCGAAGCAGCCCAATCCACTCGTCATCCTTTAGCGGAGCCTCGACCCAAGTCAGATGAGGAAACAGCTCGCGCAGTCGGCTCTCGAGGTCTGGCGGAATGAATTCTCGCTTCTCTTGCTCGGTCATGACGACCAGAACATTAGGGCTCCCTCCAGATTCAACATTCATACTTATTAGCTTCGTTCTTTCGTATCCATCAGACTAAATCAAGTGTAGCCTATATTATGAAATTTATGATGTTGATTATGAATCAATGGTGTTTTTAGGCAAGCGGGAGAGGGATCGACAATGGCAAAACGGGTTTCTCAGAGCCAAATTGCGAAGGAGCTTGGCGTTTCTCAATCGCTGGTGTCGTTGGTACTCAACGGCCGGCGTGACGGGGTTTCTGATAAGTCTTACAGCAAGATCTGGCAGGTTGCGGTTGAAAACGGATACGTGCCACGCGGAATGCAGCCGGTTCACTCCCCAGAAGCCCAGCGAAATTACGTTGGAATCGTTCAACGAGGCGGCTTGAAACTCGATCAGCCGAGCAACACATTCAGCCACGTGCAGCAGGGGCTGTTCAAAGTGTTTCAGCAGGCTTGCATTAGCACGACATTCTTGGGCGGCGAAGGGGACTTGGACGAAAAGAAGTTGTTTGAGCTACTGGGGCAGCGTGACCCGCTACAGGGAATCGTAGTTTTTGGTGAGGTGAACGGGCCGTTCTTAAAAGCACTTGGTCAGTTACGAGTTGCAATGCTCAGCGTCTATGCAAGTGCTCCCGGATTATGTCATTCGGTGACCCCCAATGAAAAGCAATCGCTCGAGCAGTTGGTGGATCATCTCGTAAATCTTGGGCACGAACGGTTTGCTTGGTTGGGTGGCAACTGCCTCTTGGGCCGTCACGAAATGCGACTCAATGCTTTGAAGGATTCTCTCTCGTCCCGAGGAATCGAGCTTAAAAAACAGTTCGTCGTTAGCGTAGAAAAAGGAGATCGCCAAGAAGGCTTTGACTGTGCAGATGAGTTGATGAAACGAGTGGGCGACGACCATTCTCAAGCCCCAACTGCTTGGATTTGTCACAACGGGTTGATGGCTCGCGGGGCGCATCAATTCGCGCTGTTGCGCGGCATTCGCATTCCGGAAGACATTAGTTTGGCTGCGGTCGATCGTACGAGGGTATGCACTGAAATTCATCCCGATCTAACAAGCGCGAGTAGTAACCCAGAGGTGATCGGCCAAGAAGGAGCGAAACTACTTTGCAAAGCCGATGCACCCGGCGACAACTTAATTTACGTTGAACTCGTGGTTCCTTCGGAGTTTTCGGCTGGCGAAACAAGTGGTCCCGTTGCTGGCTAGATACTGCCGTTGTTCTTTTCCACATTCTCTCGCTGGATCGATCAACCATGGAAGTTTGCAGTACACCAATTTGTGGTAATCCGCAGATCAGGTGTCTGTCAGTTAGCGATTTCTTTAGAGATTTTGCACCTTGTATGTTCATAACTATGAAACGAAAATTTAGTTAATCGTTTCATAAGTCTCGCTGAATTCAAGCATTGGGGATCTAGATGTTCACAAAAGTCACAGCCGTATTGGGAATCATCTTGGCTGGATTTTTTCAAACAGGCGAATCGTTCGCGATCCCTCAAACCGAAAGTGCGGAGACGCAGCAAAAAAGAATTTACCTGCATGAAACCTTCGATGGCTTTGACGTGGGAAGTGTCCCCAAGGTTTCTCAGCTTCAACGCTCGGACAAGGTAACGGTCGTTGATGGAGCGGGGCGAACGGGATCTGGAAAAGTCGCCCACTTTGATGACTCCGACACCGAATTGGGTGGCGCAATGGAGTACGTGGTCGGGACTTCTGGAGTGGGGGCGTTGTATGTCGAATTCGATGCGATCAATAACGCTCCAGGTAAAGGCGACAAGTCATCGGCCGTTATTTTCGCCGTCGGACCGTGGGGCGAAGGCAAGAGTCTAATGCTCAACTCGAAGGCCAAGCGTGCTTTTGGGTTCGAAATGTACCAGCAGAAGTATCTTAAGCTTCGTGTCGGCGATGATTCCGTCGCGGATTTCAAGTACGACTCTTCAGCTCCGTTCAACGTCAAGATTTGGGTGAACGATCACGACAGTAATACGCTTTCATACAAACGCCCTGACAATGGAGAAGCTGTAACGCTCAATCCGGATTCTGTTGTGGTTTGGGTAAACAACGCTCTCTTCGGGAAATTATCAGCTGCTGGCTCGCCAATGCAGAGTGAAGTCACAAAGGGAGATGCGGTACTCGGGCGCGTTGGTTACAGTTCTTCCTCAACTAAGGTGGCCGATTTTCTCTTCGACAATCTTCATGTTGAAGATCCGTCGGGCGAATCGAAACCTGCCGCCAAGAATCCAGCAACCGAAGAAGATAAAGCAAAAACCAAAAACTCAAACGAAGAGGTGACGCCCCAGCGTTTGCCTGGCGCAGAAACGATGAGCTATCGCGAGGGTGAAAACGCGATGAACCTTTTCGTCTTCAAGCCAGATGGTTGGAAGGCAGATGACAAACGTTCCGCGTTTGTCTATTTCTTTGGTGGCGGTTGGACCAAAGGCACTCCCCAAAAGTCCGCGTCGATGGCGGCTTGGGCTGCGAAAAATGGCATGGTTGGAATTGCTCCTGACTATCGAACAAAAAGCCGATTCGGCACTAGCCCGCTTGCTTCTGCGGTCGATGCTCGAGAAGCGTTCGGCTGGGTTGTGGAGCATGCGGATGAGCTTGGAATCGATCCAACACGTGTCGCGGTTGGCGGAACTTCAGCCGGCGGGCATGTTGCGTTATGGACTGCCATCGAAAATGATCCTGCCGGGTTCGATCCGACCAAGTCGACTGATGCGAAACCTGCGGTGTTGTTCCTTAAGTCGGCCGTTTCCGATACTTCGCCAGAGACGGGCTACACTCCGTCACGTTTTGGCAACAAAGCCCTTGCGCTTTCTCCCGTTCATCAAGTCGAAGGAAAAATGCCGCCTACGCTGATATTTCACGCGGCCAATGATGAACTGGTTCATTACAGTACGGCGGTGGCGCTTTGTACTAAGCTGAAATCATTGGGCAGTGCTTGCGATCTGGTAACTGTTCCATTGGGAGGACACGGATTTTCTAGTGAGCATCCGGAATGGAAATCAAAGGTTCTTACAAAGCTAGAGCAAGTTTTTAAGCGAGAGGGATTGTTTCCATCCGTTCGATGAAGGCCTTGCCCCGTGCTACGAAATCGTCGATGCGGCTCACGTCGCCGATCTCCTCGAGCATCTTCAGTACCGCCTCGTTGGCGCCACCGTGGAAAGGGCCCCACTGGCCGCGATACCGGCGAAGGGATTGGCGTTAGGTTAGAGGAGCCGACCAGTCGCACCGTGGAGGTGGAGGCGTTCTGCTCGTGACTTGCCTCCGGCTTCAATCCCAAGCTCAAAAGTCTATTGGACAGTGAGCCGAAGGCGCTAGCCCAATGGCACTCACTTTAAATTTGTGGGCTGAGC
>CAYMFZ010000185.1:0-9182 GCA_964389585.1 uncultured Pirellulaceae bacterium
CCTTGTAGCCGATGCCCGCCGCAAAGCGAGTAGATTAAGATTGGCCAAATCCAGAGGGCCAATTACTGGCCAACAGTATGCAGAGATGCTTGGCAAATCGCTGCCTGATGACCAGCTCGCCTTGGTCATGCCAATTCATGCCGCCGTTACAGATGAGAATGCGCAGCAAGACCGGCAACCTTTGTTTGCAATCGTGTTGGCTCCTAAGAAAGCGATTGATGAGAAAATGGCCAAAGTGGTAAAGCATCGCAAACAGGCTCAACTTGATTCTGAAAAACAACACGACGGCAAGTCGAAAGCTGACAAGCTCGCAAGAGAAAAACGGGCCACTGTCAATTCCGTTTCACAACGGTCGGCCGAAGGCGGATTAGCCGTTAGGATCGAGGCCTTGGAAAAACGATCGCGAAGACTGGAGGCGACGCTCGATTCGATCTTGGACAAGCTGGACAAAATCGAAAAGAATCAAGCGGAAAAGTAACGATGCTCGCGAATCGAAATGATTCAGGTCGATTCTGAAGACTCTTCCAGTATGTCATACAGTACAACTTTCGTGTTGTTTTGCTGCGTCACAATCGGAGTCGTCGTTAAGACTAAATCCAAGCGGCGACAATCGCTTCAACCTCCGCGGTCTCCATCCACTCGTGGGCTTGAAGGTTGTCGACAAGTGCCGCGAGAGCAGCCCAGTGTTGATCGCGTGAAAGCGTTTCATACAGATCGCGGGTGACTTGCTCTAGATAAGCCAAACGTTTTCGCTCGTCAGGAACAAGGCTCGCCGCAATCCGCCAAGCGTCTTTCCAATCTCCTGCCCACTCGGGAATTGTGGCTGGGTGGAAAGGTTCGCCTCGATAAATCATCTCCGCCACCGGACCGGCGAGCGAAATAAGAACGTTGTTTTTCGCCAACTCTTTTTCGGAGTAAGTTCCGCGCGGCCATTCAACCTGCGTTTCACCCGACCGATCTGGCCCTTCGTCTCGATCCGGCGTAATGGTTAACGCCCTAACTTGAGCACCGAGTAGCACCGCAACCAACGCATGCCCAGATTCGTGATAGGCGGTCAATTCGTCCGTTGAATCCATTGTGCTGACTGGTTTAACAAGCTGAAGTTGTACCGTCGAGATTAATCAAGCACGGAGTCTATCTGTTTTCATGCAAGCTCTTCAAGAGCCGTCGAGCCGCGTCGCACTTACCGGCAAACAAAAGATCCGAAAACTCGTCCACTTTCGCAGCCCGATCTGGAGTCCGGTTTTCATCATCCTTACGCAACTCATAGAGCGCTATCGGAAGTCGCAAATCCTGAGCGGAACTCGAAAACTCTGTTCGACGCTCTGTTCGACGTTTAAGCAGTTCGGATTGAATCGACTCAAGGAATTGATACGCAAATTCTCGTGTTGGCTCGATCATCGAGCCTTCGCCGTAGTCATTCCACGTTGCGATTTGAACTAAATTCGATTTGCTATTCATGGCAAATTCCAAAGACTCCAAAAGTGTCTTACCATCTCGATGTTCGATGGATCCGAAACTTGGACGATCTTCACCTTGCTGATAGAAGTCCTTGAACCCCGGAAAAACAATTGGAATCGTAGATTCGTCAGCGTCACCTCGAGATTCCAAATCGCGACAATACTTCAACCATGACTCAGGCGAAACGGATTTTCCACTGTCAACGGGGGGCCACCCAAACGCGCCATCTGCTTTGGCGGCGGCTGAAAGATGAGGAAGCGCAAACAATATTGGAGGTTGATGGAGCGATTCGCAAATCTGCTTGAGTTCGTCTTCCTTGAAATATTGCGGGCCAAACACAAGCAGCAAAGGCTTGCCGTCTAATTTCAAATAGGCTTCGTCGCTGAACCAATTTTCTGCCAACCACTTCACGACCTTCTTGCCGTGTTGAACTTGCTCTTCTGGTTTGACGATTTTAGCATCGACCAAATGGCGCACGGTTTGATCTTCGTAACATACCGCGAATTTCAAACCCGCCTTTTTTACATACTCGACTAGATGCAGACTATTGCGATGGTTAATCGCGTAATCCCAATGGTCTTCGATTCCGTACCAATCGATCACAACTCCATTGATCCCTGTCAACTTCATCAGTAGGACTTGGCATTCCAAGACGTCTGGGTCGTTAGAGTCGTATGGACCGATCAATGGATAATAATGCGAAGCAATCTCGCGTCTGTCACCCGTCTGTTGCTCCGGGTCACAATTTTTCATCTTCCAATGCCAGCCCCAAGCACCGCTTATTGGTTTGCTGGCGAACCAGGGCATGTAGTGAGCCAAGACGGTCTTCGGACGCGCGGCTGATGAGCGTTCTTGTTCAACCTCAGTCTCTTCTTGCCCAAAAGAATGTTCGCCCAAGAAAAGCAAAAGGACGAGAGGGAGAATTCGAAAGAAACACATTTTTGAACCGAGGCAATTTGGACGAACAAGACGAAAGTCCATTCTGGCCTGAAACTTAACTCGAAGTCAAATGAGCCAGCAGCCAACCAATGAACACTGCCATGTCGAAATTCAATTTGCACAGTTTTGACAGGTAGCATCGACCGGAAGTTTCCAAGGCTAATGCAAGAACCGATTTGAGCAAGCGTCTAATCGATAAAGTAGTGCACTCATCGGCATGGTGACTCTCGACAAGAGTCACCCACTAAATGCGAATCAATTTGTCGCATCAAACGCGTCTAAGTTTCGAAGTCTCGAAAGGCTTCTACGCCTCGATGACAGTCGTACCAGCGATGAAGTCGTGCAAACAACGGTTCTCGTTGTTTCCAAAAATCCAAAGGATATTTACAAGGCTGAAAAAAGGAATCAATCCTAGAATCGCGACTGCGAACTGACGTAGCACAATTCCCTGAAGAAAACCTGGAGGGTTGCCGAGCTGATTGATGATTTTGATACGGACGGCATACTTTCCGACAGTGCGTCCTTCGGTCACGATGAAGAAAATCTGAGAGATTCCGAGCATCATTGGAAGCGTCAAAAACATGATTACGCTGGCAGCGTTCGGCTCTGGGCAACAAATGGAAGTAAGAAGTGCACCGCCGCCGATCGACATCATCATTGCAATCGTGTCGACAACCGCACCGCCAAATCGCCTCCACCTGGAAGCAATCTTTCGAACGTCTTTATTAGCCTTTGATTCGGCTTTGACTTTTTCGTTGGCAATTCGAAAAATCTCTTTGTCAGTTAGATTCTCCTCCATCATTCCCATGGTTGCCGAAGCTGAATCCTCGACTGGAGTAAACTCTTCGCCCGCTTTAATGCGATCGGGAGTCGCTTCTGGAACTGGAACTGGAGTTCCACAAGACACACACGGAACTTCCTGCCCAACTTGTTCTGAGTCGGCACAGGTCATTTGCCAACATTTGTTGCATCGATAAGCGATTGTAAGTGCGGTTGTAGTTGACATCTGTCTAGCCGTTTGTGCCCAAAGTTGATTGAAAATTAACGTCAGGCAACAGTAGATTGTGATTTCCAGCTTTGCAGACAAATCAAAGTGAAAACCTTGCGGTCATCCAATCGCAACTCCAAAGAATTTGCGCAATCGGAACAATCGTTAGCCGGTTTGGGAGTGCGACGTTGAGAATCACCACAGAACATTGCGGCAACATCGAAGATTGCGGAATGAGCCTATGACTCTGTGGCTTCGGTATCCAAATCTGATTCAGCCAAGTCTTTCTCGATCTGCTTCAGTCTTTTTCGCACGACGCGATCAAAATGATTGATCATTTTGTCGCCAGAAAAGGTGTAAGAGTGATTTCGAAACTCAATCCGGTCTTCATGCAGAAACGTAAAAGGACGAGACACGTTCCTGACTTCTATTTCGAGATGGCAATTCTCGGGAGCATAGCGCCCGACTTCACCTTCTTTGACAGTTCCACGCCACTCAATGATATCGACGCTGGCCGCGGAACCGGTAGCGTCAAACGTCAATTGGGGATGGCCACTCTCATGAAGCGTATCCATCCGCGCACTTAATTCGATTCGACGCGTCTTTTCATCTGAATCTGATTTGTGAGTAAACATCGTATTGATATCAAAACAAAACGCACTCTCTCGACGCGCCGCGTAAAAATATCGAATGTTCTGCCAATTCTCTCCGGCGTAAAGATTGAACTCATCCTGATTACCGAGCGTGATAAACGTCCGATTCGATTTGGCGTCGTGATTCGCTCGACGGAAACGAAGGACTCCGCTTTTGTACTGCAAATAAATCGAATCTGCCGAACGAAGCACAGCCTCCATGTGTTCCATCCACTCTGGCACTTCGTCACCGTTGACTGGAGCAGAGCGAAGTTCAATGGGTGCTTGAGCCGGATCAACTCGAATTCGATCCTTCTGGCTCTGTTTCATTCCCGAATCGATTCGAGCAAAAGCCCACGGATTGTCTTCGCGGGTAAAGTCAATTCGTCCGGTCGAAAAAGCGTAACCAATTAACTTCATTAGTAAGTAGAACCAAAGATTTCCGAAGGATGGGAGGTCAGTGAGTAGATTATATCACAAACAAGTTTCAATATCCAAGAGACGGCTTTCACCATCAGGAGAACTGCAAAGTCGAATCTAAATTCGACTTTCGTTGATTGTCGTGACACTTTCTGGTGGGTAACTTCTGCCGGAAGTTTCCAAGAATCACGTTAAGACCCAACTCAGCAAGCGTTTTATCGATAAAAGAATCCACTCATCGGCTTGGTAACTCTCGGCAAGAGTCACCCACTAATTTTATGTTCGAGGCTGCAAGTGTCTTCGAAAGCGACTTTGCAATTCTCCTGCTTTCACCATAACTTTCTACATGGCGTTTTAAGAAAACGTTGAATGCTACTTGGTTGATCACCCAAACCTCATCATCGAATTTACCGAATTCCGTAAAGCCTCGACAAAGCCAAAAATACTTTCGTGCGCGGTTGGATTTCCGAACAAGCCTAAGAACCTATGCGACGAGATGACTCGATCGTAATAAGAGCCTATCCAAAAAAGAGCCCAAAATTTGAACGCCATTAGCGCCAGTGGCTCGTCGAAGTCGAATTGACGGGTGCCATGTTTACGCTTGCGTAAGCATGCTCACGACAAGCGTGACGCATGCCCCAGCAATACAGTCGAACCGGCCGGGTTCCGCGCTAAACAATCCCGATAGTTTTAGCTTTGTTCAACTACTCAATTTCTCACTAACTACCAGCTTGAAAATATACTTCTTCAAATGGCTGAATCACGACGAAGCCTTGGCCGTTAAACTCGGTTTGAAATGACTCACCACTGCCCCGTCCAAAAAAGGTCTTCAACGAAACATCCGTTTTGACTTTGGGCTCTAAGTCACCCGACCACGCAACCGTTGCGTTCGGATCGGTCGTGACTGGATTATCAGGCGTCACCAACAGAGTGATCGGATCGTAGTGAGTCGTAAACGCGACCATTCCTGAGCCCTGGAGTTTAACATTGAAAAGGCCGCCAGCCATCATGGCTGACATCTTCTTCATCATCTTGATTTCGTAAGAGATCGATGGCTCGAACGCGAGCAAGTCTTTTCCATTTAAAAAACTCGACTCTCCAGCCAAATTCAAAATCGTAATCTTCTTGCCTGCGTCGGCGAGGTAAACTTTGCCAACTCCTTCAGCCTTGGTAAGCCGAGTTCCCTCGCCTGAGACAGCTTTCTTGAGCAAGTTACCAATGCCTTGTTCCATGATCCCTTCACGGGTGAATTTCACGTTGCCGCGATACGAGATCATTGAACCCATCTTGGTCCACATTTCGCCATTCAAATTCAGTTCTAGGATTCTTTCGGTTTCAAGTTCAAACGTGCCTTGGCCGTGATCCTTCTGCTGAGTCTGACCAACAAACTCTTCAATGCTGTACCGATTCATGCTTTCTACCTGTCAATTCGCCATCGAAATACCAAACACGTAATTGGAATCGACGAAAGTAGCAGCGTCAATTAAATGCGTCAAAAAATGACGCTCGGACAGAAAGTTGTTTCCAACGGATATGATCAGATAAAGCAAAACGGATTTCCGAACTTTGCAGGTGGCGATTCAAGATCGCCGGTAGTGGTTCGAGATCGCTGAATCCTGTCGCTCAACCTTTGTCGTCCAAGTCAACGTGCGAGATCCGTTGCGCCTAAACTTCCATTTTAGAAATCTCCTAGCGACGAGAGATCATTAAGCAATCTTCCAAACCCATTACCCGGTTTGGGTTGAATCGAATGACACGCTTTCGTTTCGAGGAACACGGTATCGGCTCGGAGAACCGTACGACAATGTCGCTCAACTCTCCGAGTTGTAAGCGATGGACTTCACAAGAAAACCTGAAAGCTATTTCAAGACAATTCCTAAGGCGAGAACACCGGCACGTAGTTATAGGGAATCTGCAAAATGATACAGCTCATTGCCGTTCCAAACTCTGATCCGACGCGCGCGTCGGGCCAAGTTCCGTCGGCGTCATTTCGTTTCGACAACAATTCCTCCCGAATCAACGGATACCAAGCATTCCAATAATGGGGGCTTTGCAACTGAGCATGCCACATGGCTTGAACTGCATAGTAGTGCGCGTAGTAGTAGTTCATCGGACTGACCACCTGACCTCGCGCTTTGCCAGGTCGGTGATCAAACAACCATTTCAACGCTTTCGAAACTTTTGGGCCATCGTAGATACCCGCGCTGTAAAAAGAGACAACGCCGGCCGCCGTTAGCGCGACTGTAGTTCGTCCACCTCTCTCCGTGTAGTGGAAACTCCCGTCAGGGTTTTGACAGCTCTCCACATACTTGATCGTCTTTTCACGAACCTCATTGGAGACTTCGATTCCAGCATTGTGAGCAGCTCGTAAAGCCATGATTTGGCAAATCGTAATCGAAAGATCCGCGTTTCGTTTGACTGGCTGATAACGCCAACCGCCGAGATTATTTTGAATTTCGCAGGTCATCTTGACCGCGCTAGTGAGCTTTTCCTCAACGGACGAGCGTTTCGACATTCCATAGATTTGGCTGAGGTACAACATAGCGTACCCGTGCCCATACATATTGGAAAATTTTTGCGTTCCATTTGGTTCTGAAATGTACCCTGATTCGCGCACACTATCTAAGACAAACTGAGTACAGGCTTTAATGTTAGATGAGTATTTACCACTGAACGGCGTCGAACCGCTACAAAGAAACGCAAGCCCCGACAACGCGGTCACCGCGACGCCCGCTGCGTACCCAGCATTTCCAAAAGAGCCTTTCCCCCTGCCCTCTTTTCTTTGCTTTGCCGCCAAACGCTCTAGGCCAATTTCGATCGCGTTGCGAGTTTCGCCCGTGATCATTTCGTCGACGGATTTAATCGCTTCTTTACTCTTATCGACTTGCTGATCTTGTTGAAGAAGAAGGCTGCCACTTGCACCGCTTGTTGCCATCGTCCCAAGTGCCAATGCGGACGAACCTGCCAGAAACTTTCTTCGATTCATAATGGCCTCTTATGTCTCGGGAAACAGAACGACGCCGTCTAAGCGGACTCATCAGAATAAATCCTATCAGTTAAACCACTTCGCTCCAAATAAGTTCTTCCGCCGGAATCCATTTAGAGAAATTAGCCATTGTTACGGAACAGAGAACCTCTTCATCGGTCAACCGCATCCTGACTGAAATGTTCTTGCGCGAGATTTACTGGCAAACGTTTCCCACTCTGCAACTATCGTTTCAGCTTTCCTCTTGCTGCTTTCGAGATGGCATGAAACTCACATGACTGCACGTGATCATTGACGATGCCCATCGACTGCATAAACGCGTAGCAAGTTGTCGGGCCAACGAACTTCCAACCACGTTTCTTCAGGTCCTTGCTGAGCGCGATTGACTCGTCCGTTTTCGCTGGAATCTGCGAACGATTTCGAATGCTTAACTGTTTTTTGGGTTCGAACTGCCAGAAGAAATCGGCCAAACTGTCAAACTCACCCAGCATCTCAAGCGCTCGATTTGCATTGTTGATGGTGGCTTCAATCTTGCCGCGATGCCGGATGATGCCTTTATTTTTTAGTAGACGTTCGACATCGCGTTTCTTAAAAGCTGCAACCTTCGAAATCTCAAAGTTCGCAAACGATTCACGAAAAGAATCCCGTTTGCGCAGGATTGTGATCCAACTCAAGCCTGCTTGAAATCCTTCCAGGCATATTTTCTCGAACAGACGTCGATCATCTTCAACAGGAAGCCCCCATTCTTGGTCGTGGTAACGCATGTACTCTGGATCGCTTCCACACCACCAACAACGCTTAATTCCATCCTCACCTTTGTTGAACATTTCGGACATCGCACACCATCGCTTTTACGGACGAATTCTCTCGCTGCCCGACAATATAGTCGATTTCAAGCGAAACCATGAGTACGCCGAAGTGTTAGAAGTTCCATCAGGTTGAATGTAAAACAATTCAAGGGCAATTCAAGGAATCACAGATGGCCGATCACAATTTCGATCCAACATTCGAGTTGTCAGAAAAACTCTACAGATTCCTGGGCTCCAACAGAACACTCAGGCTTGCAGCCACCTCATGCACGATTGTGATTTGTACCGTTCTACTCGGAATGAATTTGACGCTCGGACAAGAATCGTCAGCCAAAACCGATGTACGGGACGACCTCCCATTTCGAGTTTACGCGAATTGGGCGATTGAGACTTTTGATTCAGACGATGACGGTTCGCTTACAAAAGAAGAAATGAAGGACATGCGTGGAGCGCTTCTCGAAGATCGTTTTGATCTCAACAAGAATGGCAAACTCTCTTTCGATGAAATCGTTTCCGCTATTCGCAGGCCAAGCGCGGATCAGTTGGAAGATAAACCTGGATCTGAAGGCCAAACTAATAGGCAGTACGAACGTTACGCCCGCGCGTTGATCAATGCCTACGACACCAACCATGACAAACAATTGGATAAAGATGAAATCTCCGTCATGCGTCGTCCCATTCCAAAAACGGTTGACTCAAACGAAGACGGCAACGTTAGTTTTAACGAACTTTTTCTGGCTTTGAAAAAAGGAAAGCAGCACGCGGTTCCTACCAAGCTGAAAAAAGCAAAAGATGCAAAGCCAATTCTAGTCGTGAAAGAAGGAATTGATTTGAACGCAGAGACTTTATCTGTGCGCTTCTTTAAAGCTTCGATGAAAAAGAATGACAAGAATAATGACGGCAAGCTTGATTCGAATGAAATCGAAATTGCGAAATGGAGTTCACCC
>CAYMFZ010000185.1:9192-9422 GCA_964389585.1 uncultured Pirellulaceae bacterium
TTTCAGACACCAATCAAGATGGCGAGTTAAGCCAAGAGGAACTTAAAGTTCGGTACTACCAAATGTTTAAACGTTTGGCGGTGCAACAGCAGAAACGGATGAAGCCATCACTGGGGCCCCCAAACAACGATGACGCCATTTCCCGTTTAGCCGCTTCGATGGCAAACGATGGCACGATGTTGACCGGATTAGTCGGTGACGCAATGGTGAGCGGGCAAGCTTCCAAACGC
>CAYMFZ010000186.1:0-9406 GCA_964389585.1 uncultured Pirellulaceae bacterium
CGCTGGTCCAAACCTGACGCCAACCGCTCACAAGTTTTGGGATAGGCTCTAAGTTGAATCAAGCGTTTGTTCCTGCGGCCAAACCGCAAATTTTACAACAATAAATTCTTCCAAAAATTCGAAATGTCGATCCAGTGTCCCGCTTGCAATCATGTGCTTTCAACCGATGGGGTGACTCCTCGGTTTTGCAGTGCTTGCGGTTCATCACTAAAAGAAGTTAACGTTTCGACGCCGCCAGCCGATTTGGGAATCAATGACGATGCGACGTTAGCACTTTCGAATCCAACACCTGGCGCGACCGCAATTCCTGTTGGCTTTTAAATTGAACACACTTTCGTTCGCGGTGATAGTACTGACCCGAGCTCGCGCGTCGACACATTGCCGCCAAATAGTATCGTTGGCCCATTCAAGATCCTCAGCACCTTGGGGCAGGGCGGGATGGGCACGGTCTACAAAGCCGTTCATTCAGATACAGGACAAACCGTCGCACTCAAACTGCTTTCGAGAAACGTTCGAACGACCGATGAAACGGTCCAGCGTTTTCAGCGAGAAAGCCAAATCGCCGCGTCCATCAACCATCCCCGCTCGACGTTTGTCTATCAAGCCGGACAGCACCAAGGCCGCTTCTATATCACGATGGAATTGATGACGGGTGGAACCCTGTCGGACACCGTGAAATCAGAAGGTCAAATCCCAGTTGCCCGCGCCGTTGACTACATACTCGACATTATTTCGGGATTGCAATCTGCACATCAGGCAGGCATCGTTCATCGCGACCTCAAGCCTTCGAATTGTTTCGTGGATCAACGGGGTCGCGTGAAAATTGGAGACTACGGACTTGCGAAATCGTTTGTTTCCGATTCTTCACTGACACAAACAGGCGCTTTCATGGGGACGCCACAGTACGCCGCGCCAGAACAGCTTCGCGCTGCTGATGTCGATGAGCGAGCTGACATCTACGCCATTGGTGGTACGTTGTTTTACTTGTTGTGCGGTCGCGCTCCTTTTGTCGGCAATGCAGCTCAAGTCATCGCCAGCATTACAGCCGAAAAGCCTCCTCGAATTGATTCACTTGTCGAGGAAGTGCCACGCGAGTTATCCAAAATCGTCAATCAGACTTTGGAAAAAGATCCCGCTCGACGCCCGGAAAATTTGGAAGCCCTTCGTCAATCCTTGCTACCCTATTCAACAAGAGGGATTTCAAGCGCCGACATCGGCCGCCGGATGGCAGCGTTTTTTCTTGATATGGCGATCGTGTTTCTCATCATCTCATTCGCCTCCCAGATCATGGGGATGTTTTCACAAGTCATTGGGATTCATGACTTACACCAGATCTTCTTCGTTAACATTTTTGTCGTACTCATCGCCTCAGTAAGCTGTTTCGCGTTGCAAGAATGGCGATTTGGTACGACACTCGGGAAATGGTTGCTCGGCATGCGTGTCATTACCGACGCCAATCAATCACCGGGACTCTTTGCGTCCCTGTTGCGAGCAACATTGCTGCCAGGAATTTCCTACGTCCTCAACGCGCTCGGAACTTACCTTTCAAATTTCGATCCGATGGCGATGCCAAGTATCTGGACGATTCTTTCTCTTCAGCTCTATCAATTTTCCAGTTGGATTCCTTGCCTGGCTTGTTTTGCAACCGCTCGGCAATCCAATGGAATGCGAGGCGTTCACGAATTCCTGTCAGGCACACGGGTCGTTCGATTGGCGGGCTCTCTGGAATACAAAAGACCAAGAAACGTTCCCGTCACCTCACCCGTTGCGTTTGAGCAAACCGAGAGTTTCGACGACTTCGTTGCCGTCGGCCAAATTGGTAATCGCCCCGAGTCTGGTGGTTGTGTCTTGCTCGGCAAAGACACATCGCTTGACCGAGAAGTCTGGATTGTGGACCGAGCGCCGCTTAATCTAAATCCATCTTGGGAATTGCGCAAATCAATCTCGCGACCAACACGCTTGCGAATTTTGGACGAGAAAATTGAAGGGGACCGTCGCTGGGTCGTCACCGAAGCCGTCAATGGCATGCCACTGTCCGAGTACATCGCACAAACTCCCAACGTCGACTGGAGGTCTTTCCGTCCCTTGATTCGCGAGTTGGCTTATGAACTTGCAAAAGCAGAAGACGAAGGGACCGTGCCAACGCTTATGAATATTGAAAGCGTCTGGGTCGATCAGTCCGGAAGAATCAAATTGTTAGACCAGCCGATTCTCTCGAACCGAATCGGCGTCAAGCAAGATCTTGAGTCGGAATCGGAATCAAGCAACGGCGCGGCTACGACCGTCGATCAAGAAGTCTGGCTTTCGCCCTTCGCATTGATGGCCAAACAACTGGACAATTTTATCGAGAACCAAGTCGTTCCGGCGCACGTGTTGACGTTTCGAAAGGAACTTGAGATCTTGCGCGGAGAGGATGACGCGCTGCGGACCATTGGAAAACGGTTGGGCGAACTTGCTGACCAACCGTCGGCATGGAGTTGGGATGATCGCGTTGGTGTGATCGCCATTTCAACGGGGCTCGAGTATGGTACGGCTTCCAGTTTAGGGACAACGCTTGCAATTGCCGTGGCCTACTTTGCCGATTTTACCTTGCCTCAAATCGGAATGTTAACTTTTTTGATTGGTAGTCTCATCGTATTTTTGACGGGCGGGATATTTCGAGGCGGTCCAATTTTTCAGCTGACTGGCGTCATGGTACGACGAAATAAAACGCTTGAACCAGCGACATGGATTCGGTGCGCAATCCGCAACTGGGTGGCTTGGATTCCTTTTATTCTCTTCATTACCTGGATCGCTATCATCGCGGAGTTCTTCATTGACCCAAGGTTCATGACTGGCTCGCAAACAAGTTTCGACATGAACGAATTGCGTGATCCTTGGTTGATTGGCTCGACGCTGATGATGTTGCCCGCAGGTTTAGCCATGGTTTTGGGACCCGTTTACTCGATCCTCAAACCGTCACGTGGAATCCAAGACGTGATTGCGGGAACGCGACTAATTCGCAAATAGTTTAAACAATGACTCAATGCCCCACCTGTAATTCGAAACTCGTGACTGATGGACTTTCATCAGGTCAACAATTTCGGTGCGCGAATTGCAATTCGTTTTCCAGGTTTGGGAAAACGGATCGAGTCGCCGCAGACCGTTTGGCGTGGCGAAGTTTCTGGCTGGGAATCGCTTCGATTTTGCTACTAACGTTGACTGGAATTCCTGCCGTCTACTACGGCGTTCGCAGCCTGTTGCGGATGCGATTCGTCCGAGCGAAACGGGGTGATCAAGCCGCTGCAATCCTCGGCGTTGGCCTCGGCGGTTTCTTTGGAATGTTTATTGGCTTTCTCGTATTCTGTGTCGTCTTGGTCGCGATTTTAGGTAGATGGACTTCCTCAGAAACGAAGGACCCAGAGTTGGTGGCGTCGAACTGCAGCAAGTTCTTTGAATTTGACCATCAAGACTTAAAACCACTTCGAGCCAATTCAATTCTCGATACGCAATTTGTTTTTCAGTTTTCTGACAATCCAAATTCCAAAGACGAATCCGTAAACGTTGCGTTGATTCATTTGCGAAAGAGCATTCAGTCCAGTGATGCCTCGATGTTGGCCATGCTCAGACGAAAACGACTGGGTGGGAAACGAGCCGGCAGATCGATAGGCACCAAAGTTTTTGAGTGGTCGATGGACGGTGAACCAATGGACGTGAAAAGAACGATCTACTCAGAGCAGACGCGGATGACGGTCGACGGAAAAGAAGACGAAGTCGACGGAGGTGTTGACGCAGATGAAATCGGTGAGGCAGCAACAAGTGACAGTCTTGAAACTGAATCAGCGATGGACACTGACACCTATTACTACTTCGGCTATCAAAAGATCGAAGGCGCGTTTTACGGCATCGGCTTAACGCATTGTCCAACCCAAAGTGGGCTCTCTGAAGAAGACGTAAAAGCGATGTTCGAGTCCGTACGGCTGATCAAGAGTCAGCCTTAGGCGTCAAAGTCGTGTGAGCCATCGTTGTAAAGGCAGCGGGCTAAATCGCCAGTGGAAATTGCCTTGTCATGGTCACGTTGCTGGGCACGTCGCCCGGTCGCTTACGCGTCACGGCTCATTTGGAATTCTTGCTTAGAGCAAGCATGCTGCCGATGAAGCAACAACGCATTCTCGAAACGTTCCGCGACCGCATTTCAAATCGTGTCGTGTTCGATTTGGGTTTCAGGCAAGGATCCCAAAAACAAACGACCGTAGGTTTTGGTTTTCACTCGCGGATCAAGCACCACTACAATTCCAGTGTCCGTCTTGCTACGAATCAAACGGCCGAATCCCTGTTTGAACTTGATAATCGCTTCAGGCAATTGGTAGTCGCTAAACGGATTGCCACCCGCTTTTCGAATCGCCTCTAAACGCGCCTCCAACAACGGCTGATCCGGCACGCTGAATGGCAGCTTCGTAATAATTACGTTTTGAAGTGCGTCACCTTGAACATCGACGCCCTGCCAAAAACTGTCGGTGCCAAACAACACGCCACGCGGATTGGATTTGAATTTTTCGAGCAATTGAGTCCGCGAAATTCCACCACCTTGAACGTACAGCCCGTAATCTTTTTCGCTGAGCCAAGGCGTCAGATCACGAACGGCACGATTCAAAAACTCGTAACTCGTAAACAACACAAACGCACGCCCATCCGTTTTTGCAACGTATTTTTTGATCGCATCAATGCATTGTCGTTCATGCGTGTCTCGATGTTGAGCAGGGCTGGTCATGTTGGTGACCAGAATCAATTTCGCTTGTTCCTGATAATTGAACGGACTACCAAGTTGCAAAGCGTCTGACTGGGTTAGGCCAACTCGATTCCGGAAAAAGTCAAATGACTGATCGCCAATCGCCAGCGTCGCACTTGTCAAAATGCAGCAGTCCGTTTTGTTGAACAAGTTCTCTCGCAACGCCGGACCAATGTCGATCGGAGCCGCCATCAGTTTCACATTTTGTTTGCCAAACCGATTCAAGCTCGATTCAATCCAGTAAACGCCGCCCTCCATTTCCTGTAAACGCCAGGCTTCGAGTTGCCCGGACAACGCAGTCAGGCGATCTGCTGACGAAACGAAATCCTGTTTCTCAGCAGGGTCTTTCATGTTTTCGGCAAACTGCTTTACCAATTGGCTAAGCTTGTCGAGCGCTGGAGAAAGCGTGTTGTTGACGATTCCCGTTTGCTTGACTCGCGTTGTCGAATTGCGATTACCAGATGTGTTCGTTCGCGAAACCCAAGCCAAAATGTCACCGAATAAATCTTCGGCGCGAATCCGGCATTGAATGACTGACTTTTGACCGGCTCCCAAATTGTGGTGAACCAATAAACCTTTGTTCGTGCTTTCGTTGTACAACTTCGACAGCGTGTAGTCGATTTGTCCCATCGTAATACCCAGCCCCATATGATCGCTGGCCACGTCTTGGATCGTGTGGGCTTCGTCAAGAATCACAGTGTCGTAATCGGGCAAAATGTTCACGCCCAGTCTTCGAAGCGAAAGGTCGCTGAAAAACAGGGCGTGATTAACAATCAGGATATCCGCGTTTTGAAGTCGCTTGCGAGCTTTGAAGTAATGGCAATCCGAGTAGGTCGGACACTTGCGGCCAAGACAATTACCGCTGTCGCTACGAACTTCATCCCATACCGTTGGCAAAACCTTCAGGTTCAAGTCGGCACGCGAACCATCAACCGTTTCAACAGACCACTTTTGCAATTGCTGCAACTGCGAAATTGGCTCGTCAGATGCAAACAGACTCTCGCCGCGCTTCATCGCTTGTTTCAAACGCCGTAAGCTAACGTAATTCCCGCGGCCCTTGGCAAGCACAGCCGAAAACTCTAGCGGGATCACGGCATTGAGCAGCGGGATGTCTTTTGCGATCAACTGCTCTTGCAAACTGATCGTGTGAGTCGAAACGATGATCCGACGCTTGCCGCCGTCTTTGGTTTCCTGGTTGTCTTGAAGAGAGAGTATTGCAGGAACGAGATAGCCAAAGCTCTTTCCAACGCCGGTGCCGGCTTCGACGATCAAGTGTTTTTTCTTACGAATGGCAGCGGCGACCGCGTCTGCCATTTCGAGTTGCTGCTTACGCTCTTCGTAGTTCTCAAGTCTTTTGGCGATCAGGCCGCCTTCGCCAAGAATTTCTTGAGAATCCACGATGTTAACTTTGAAAGTGTGTAAGCTTTGTGAGTTGGATGCGTCAACAAGTGACGTAGGCTTCCAGCCTGCGTTCGAGTGGCTGAAAGTGTGGCCAAGTGCTCCACAATTTATTGATTCGCATCTGACAGCAATCTTCGCAACCTGACAGATTATTAGTTTACGACGCGACGCTTAAAATCAATAGGCGGCAGGATACGATTCCAAATGTAGCCTACGACTTGTTGGTTTTTCATTGAAACTGGTCAAAGTAGATGTCCGAGAAATAGACGCATGCGATTTTCAACAAAACTAATTACAACGTTGGCGATTGCGGGAACACTTGTATTCGGTTCGACGGTGCTTGGTTCCGTTCAGATGGCCGATCTTCATCGCTTTTGCGGTGCTTGGGGCTGACTCCCGCCGACCGAAGCGTTGGTGTCAATGCATTTGATTTGGATTTCGATGTGCGTGCCTGCGATGGCATTTCTGGTTTGGGCTGTTCCAGCCACACGTGATCCAAGAATTTGGCTGTTTTGTTTGATCGTTGCTTTGATCGGACTATTCGGCATCATGGCTGTTGATGTCGGATTGTTTTTGATTGGAGGTGGCAAGATCAGTGAAAGTTTTCAACGCGCCGTTTTCGCGGTGATCACCTCGACTGATTTCCCTTTTGTCGCAATCGCGATAGGAAGCGTGATCAACGAGTGGGTAACTCGACGTCGAAAGAGTGCCTATCCCATTGCTTGAGAACGCTGAGCACCAGCCGGTTTTCTCTTACCCAAAATTTTCGGCCTTCTCTCGTGAATTCGGAGTGAGTCGAGTTAGGTGTTTGGCTCAAAGCTAAGATGCTCGATCAAAAGGTGTGAGCCGTAGGCGCTAGCCCAATGGCACTCACTTTAAATTTGTGCGTTGAGCCTGCAGGGTATTTATTACATTCTTCAGGAAGGCTCGCTACCAGCTCGGAGAGCTGGGCGACATTGTCGCTCGATTTTCCAAATCGAGAGCGCGTCTTCGGTGATAGCTCAAGACTAAAAAGTGTTATAGAAGCGGTAAAGTGAGTGCCATTGGGCGCTAGCCTCGGGCCAGAATAACCAGCAAAACAAACCACTCGTTCGACTGGCCCGAGGCTAACGCCAACGGCTCTCTGTCAAAACCTCTTGGTTTTGGGATAAGCTCTAATAGTGATTTAGGCTTCAAGGCTGAGAGTCTGAGCATCCCAATCGCTCTGAACGAGTAATGCTCAGGCTTGAATTCTAAGTCACTGCCGACCGAGGCCGAACATTACTCTGCCACCGTCGGCGCTGTCGCCGGTGGTGCGAGTATTCTTTCTCATCTCTCGAGCTTTTTACACAATATTTCGTTCCCTTCATCGAATAGAGGGCGAAAATGAAAAGCAATATCAACCACCACTTCCAATTGAAAAGTAGCGTTTCAAATCGAAAAACCGCGCCAAACCTACTTTTTCGAAATTGCCACTTTCCCCTCTTAAGCGTGACCTATTTTTTTCTGTCTCAAATTGGGCAGACCCTCGCGCAAGCTGTACGCTTATTGGACAGCAAATGCAACGGAATCAGCTTTTTGGGATGTAATCATGAAGATTACAAATGGGTGAACTAAATGATGATCGAGTTTTTTCGAGAGTGCGTCGAGCACGTCAACCTTCCTGCAACGGGCATGTTAATCATGGTCTTGTTGTACTGGGTGATGGTGATGGTCGGTGTATTCGGACTGGATACGCTTGACATTGATTTGGACGCGGATGCCGACTTGGGCTTGGATGCCGATGTTGGCCTTGATGCGGATGTTGGACTTGATGGAGTCGACATTGACGCAGGTGTTGATGGTGCTCCGGCGACAACGTTCGGAGGAGGAAGTAGTGCAAGTGGCAACGATGGAATTCTTCGTACGCTGTTTGATTTCTTCTACCTGGGCGAAGTCCCAATTGTGATCATTGGAACTTCGTTTGTCGTTTTTTGGTGGATCGCAACTTACTTAACGAATCATTACTGCAATCCAGAATTCAGTTATGGAATTGCGGCGGCTTGGTTTGTACCCAACATAATTATCAGCCTGGTATTAACTCGATTTGCGATGATCCCATTTTCGATCATCTTTCGAGAAGAACCGCCTGAAAACAGAACAAGAGAAGAACTGTGCGGACTGATTGGAAAAGTGACGACCAGCGAAGTCACCGAATCGTTCGGACAAATGGAATTAAGAATTAACAATGAACCGGAAATGATTCTCAACATTCGTGCCGAGTCAGGAAAACGACTTGGTAAAGGCGACGCCGCGAAAATCATCTCCTTTAATCATTCAAACGGAACATTTTTGGTAGAACTCACCAAGTGGGAGAATAGTTAGATGGCTAGTAGTTTGTTTTTAGCTGAAGGGAGCATCATTCCCTTTGTCATTGCGTCGATTTTCATCGGAGTCATCGTGCTCGCTGGAATCATCGCGTTGATGATCAAGTGCTTACGAAAAGTCCCCCAAGGTTCGGCGTTGATCCGAACAGGGCAGGGCGGTACGCAAGTCAGCTTTGACAAAAAGCTTGTCATCCCAGTGCTTCATATCGTCGAGCACATGGACATCTCCGTGAAACGGATCGAAATTGACCGCTCGGGCGAAGACGGTTTGATCTGTAAGGACAACATTCGTGCCGACATTAAGGTCGCATTCTTTGTCCGCGTTAACAAAGAGGACGAGGACGTAAAACGCGTGGCTCAGTTCCTCGGTTGTGATCGTGCCTCGGATGAGGTTTCGCTCCGAACGGTCTTCGAGCCGAAATTCTCGGAAGCCCTAAAGACCGTTGGAAAGCAGTTCGATTTTGTCGAGCTCTATAATTCTCGCGAAGAGTTCCGCGAGCAGATCTTGCGTATTATTGGTACCGACTTGAACGGATATGTTCTTGATGACGCGGCGATTGATTACCTTGAGCAGACCGACCTTGAGAAACTTAATCCGAACAACGTTTTGGATGCTGAAGGTATCAAGAAGATTACTGATCTGACTGCCAAAGAAGTCACGCTGGCCAACCAGATCACACGCGAAAAAGAGATGACGCTGAAGAAGCAGGACGTCGAAGCTCGGGAAGCCATCCTCGCGCTCGAACGCCAGCAAGTCGATGCGGAAGAGAAACAAGAACGTGAGATCGCTGAAATCACGGCTCGCCAGGAAGCAGAAGCATCGGTCGTCCAGGAAACAGAACGTCAGCGTGCGGAGCTTGCTCGAATTGGAGCCGACGAAGAAATCGCCATC
>CAYMFZ010000187.1:0-9361 GCA_964389585.1 uncultured Pirellulaceae bacterium
AGCCTTCGCTGTTTACACTTGTGCGACTTCGCAAAGCGGATCCATCAAGTACCAAGTGCCATCTTTGCGGAATTTCTGTAGACACTGCAACGCGTGTGTCCAATCGTTTTCCAAAATTGTTTTCACTCCCTCAACGTTTTCGTTTTCGATCGCATGTTGCCAACCATCAAGCTGCCACCGGTTCAACTTCGTATTGCGTTCGGTGGAATTCGCATTGTTGTTTCCTTCGTTAGCCCCATGCTCGATCAAAAAGCTCTCGAACTGCTTAAGTTCCTTGCTTTTGGCGATTTCCAAAGGTGTTGTTTTTGCTTTCGAATCGACCGCGTTAATATTGAATCCGTAGTTCAAAAACAGTTTGGCTAAGCGAATCAAGTCATCTTCTGTTGAAAGAGGCTGACACTTAAACCCGTAATTCTTTGGCTCGATAAAGTCATCGGCCAACCAATGCAATGGTGAGAATGGATCGCCGCTGTCGTAACGATCGTTCAGCAACGCCTCGCTCTGCTTAAGAAACTGAAGCTGGAATTCAATCAACTGATGATACTGTTCAATGCCACCGTCGCGATTGTGACTTCGGATTGCGTTTTCGACTGCGTGGCGGGCAACGTCAGGCGTGTAGAGGTTTGGGCAAAGTTCAATGCAGGCTTTCGCGGTTTCCGGGTAACCACACCAAGTCGCTGCGCCCCGAATGTTTTTGAAAACGGTTCCGTTTGGCCAGTCCATCGCTGTCCCGTTTTCGCTGGGGCACTTTCGCAAAAGTTCATTGATCAGATCGTGTTGCTGGTGTCGAACAAGTGTAAACAGCGAAGGCTGGCCACCCATTCCAACGACGCGACGTAAGAGTACGAGTTCAGGAATGTCCTCAGAATCTTGCGTACTTGAGCTGGATTTCGTATCAACGTCGCTGCCCAAATAAATCGCATACGAACGTCGAAACAAATCGGCAACTTCTGCGGCAGAATCGTTTTTGTAACGCCAAACGTCGCCCGGTTCATAAGCTTGGTTTGTGTCAAACAAATTGTTGAAGCAACAGTCAACAAACGGCGTCGAACAATACGGATGCGCATTTAACTCCGGTTTGAAATCGAGAATCAAATGCACTAGATAGTAGTTTCCAACGCCTCGCGCATTGGCCTCATGAAACGCATTCAGCAGTGGCATTCCGATTTCGCGAGGGGCATCGGTGTCAAGTTTCGCGTCAGGATCAGCGCCGGCATTCAATAGCGACTTTGTCATCTCAGCGTTGAGCTTCTTCGTGGCGTGATACAGCGGGAATCCGTCAGTGTGTTTGCTTTCAGGTTTAAAGTTTTTCCCGGCCAGCGAAGGGTCGCGTTTGACAGCTCGCTCGATTGCGGCTTCGTGGCTTCGCTGAACCCAGTTCCAAAACGTCTCATCAATCAGCTTGGAAAGCCTTTCCGATTCTGGCTCGGCTGCACCTTTGGCCCGCAACAAATCGGCGAATTCAGCATGCCCAAACGCGATCGCCAGCGCCAAAGCAGAATCGTCTGAGTCCTTAAGAATCAAGTTGACGTCAAACCCGGCGTCAATAAACATTTTGGCTAACGTCATTTGATGTTCGACCGTCGGCCGTTCGCCAAGCGGCCCGTAGAAATAATCGGCAACGAACGAACTTGCCAGTTGGTGCAGAGGCAAAAAGAAATCGTGTTCGTAAAGTGCGTCGTTTTCCTTCAGGTAATTTAGATTCAGCTCGATGACTCTGCGGTAGTCCTCGAATGAACCCGGACGATTGTGACTGGTGATCGCATTGCGAATGCTGTGGGCGGCTGCGTAAGTCGTGTGCCGGTCTGCACAGATTGCCAAACACAGTTCCACGGTTCGCCCATTCCCAAACCAGGAAGCACCATAAAGAAATGCTTCATGAATATTTCCGCCCCAGTGATCGGTCGACTGATCAGCAGGCCGGTTTCTTAGTAACCACTCAATCGTTTCGTAATCTTTGGCATTTGCAATCGCATATTGATTAGGCGCACCGCCGAGCGATAACACGCGATCCCAGACCTTGATGACTTCAGGAGCATCGTCAGCGACCGCTGGGATTCGCTTCATCAAATCCTCATCGACACTCGCAAAAGTTTTTAAAGCCATGTTCGGTGGAGCGCCTGCTTCGATCGCTTTGTAGTACAAACGCGAGACGAAAGGCACGTCGCAATTCGGGTGAGCAAACACGCTCGCGCCATGATCCAACAATAGATTGACCATCTCCCAGTCCTCGGCGTCGACCGCAAAAACGAGCGGCATGCCTAGTTCTTGTGGATCATCAAGATCAACTTTCTTTGCGTCGGGATCAGCACCCGAATCGAGCAAAATCCGAACCAGTTCGAGATTGCCTTGTTGAGCGGCATGGTAAAGTGGAAAGCCATCGGTCGCGCGGGATTCCGGATCAAAGTCTCTTCCGGCAAGTGACTTGTCATTACCCAAGAACAACTTCGCAGCTTCGAAATCACCTTGTTGAATCGCTTCCCAAAATCGTTTTGCATTGTCGGACATTTTTTCAATCTCAATTGTGGAAGCCTAAGTCGATGGCTCGCGTCTCACTTAGTCAACACTGTAAGCCGATCTGCTTCGCACGAACCCCAGTTGAAGACGAGCAAAGCATTCTGATGTGCCAGATTGATTCGATTGGATTCGGCGATGACGTCGTGACCGATGATTTGACTAGTTTTGATTCTGGCTCGCTTAGCTTGCTGGTTACAATGGAAGAGACGTCGTTTTTCAGTTAGCTTGGGGTGAAGGGAAACGTCGAGTGGATGATAACTGGGTTACCACATTATGCAGCAATTTGGTGACTTTTTCTCTTATGACGATCTTGGAGATGGATTTAGCTCGATTTCCCAAACCGCAGTTCTGGGCCAAAAGTGGTCTGGAGTGCGAGTGTTGTTTTTCATGATGGCGACCAAGCGAAAGTGTTCTTCGATCCAACTAAAAAGTGTAACCGTTAGTAGCTAGATGAAATTTGCAAAATTCTTGGCGACAATCGCCACCCTTTGTCTGATCCTGTTCTGTCAGATCAATATCGGCACGGCACAGGAAACATACGATGGTCGCGATTTGAGTGCCGCCTGGCGTGCTGCCGCGGAAATGCGAATCGACCAGCATCGTAAATCTGACTTGAACATTACCGTCAAACGAAATGATGGCTCGTTGATTGACAATGCGAACGTCACGGTCGAAATGCAGCGACATGATTTCAAGTTCGGCACTGCGATCGATCCAAGGTACTTTCTGCAAGGCCAATCTCAATATGATTCTCGCTATGAAAGCGCTGTTAAAGATCGTTTCAATTCTGCCGTGTTCGAAAACCACATGAAGTGGCGTGGCTGGAATGGTGATTTCGGCTCAGGGTTTAGTCAGGAAATCACGCTTGCCGGATTAGATTGGCTGGACACGACATTGCGGTTCGCGGTCATGCTTTGATGTGGCCACGTCATCAAAGTTCTCCCGATTTCATTCAGGCAATTCTTGACGAACCGAGCCCAACGAACGCGCAGCTTCAAGAACTCTATAATGCCACGTTTAATCATATCAACGACATTGGATCAGCGACGGCCGGGAAGATCTATGCTTGGGACGCGGTCAATGAGCCAAGGACAAGCTTCGACATTGAAGAGAAGTTGATCGGCTTCACTCCTGCTGGCCAGTCATCGGCGATTTCCAGCCGGACTGATCTTCGCAAGCAGTGGTTCGAAGCGGGAAAAGCGGTCGATCCAAACGCGCGAATGGTACTCAACGATTTTGGAATTTTGCCAGGTGGCGACGCGACGAATTCCAGACGCGCCGACAATCTTGCGATCCTTCGTGATCTCGTCGCTGCCGATACTCCCGTGGAAGGAATCGGATTCCAATCGCACTTTAAAGATCTTGAGTTTCGTCCAAACGGAGCGCGGATTGCCACCGGGATTCCGCATGTTTTGTCGCTACTTGATAGCTACGAAAGCGAATTTGGCGTGCCGATTGAAATCACCGAGTTTGATTTCCAAAGCAATGATGATGACTTGAAAGCTGATTACACGCGAGACTTTTTGACCGCCGCTTTTTCACATGAGTCCGTCGACTCGTTTCATCTGTGGGGTTTTTGGGAAGGCAAAATGGCAAATCCAGAGGGCGCGTTGTTCGACATGGATTTTAATTTAACTCCCAATGGAGAAGAATTCTTTCGGCTGATCGAAGAGGAGTGGTGGACAAGCGGAATGGGTCGGAACTGCGAAGTGAATCCAGTTTCTGATGGATCGCCAAAAAAACTGTTTGGAGAATGTCATCGACGTCTGCCAATGACGAAACGCGAGAACGAATGAACTGACGCAAGCGTTCATTCAGCTCACGCCAGATCTGTTCGGTTTCATCCGATGAAGGAGACTTGCCGGTCATTTTTTAACAGCAGTTGGATTTGAGTGTGGACTTGGAGTCGCTGCAATCGGGGCTGCCACAACTGCAGCAGCAACAACAACACTGACAACAAGATTGGCCTTTGCCGTCTTTTGATTGATTTTGTGTTTGATCACTCATTATCATATTCCTTTTGCAATGTGGTTTTCGGACTAATTAGCCCGGTTCAATTCATAGACGCAAAACTGTCGGAAAAGACGCGTACAAAATTCACAATTTCGACGGTAGACTTACAGATTGCAGAACTGCCTATTGCTTTTGTTAATAGAAAATGCAAAAGAATGAGCAACGGATCCTTGAGTCTTCTTGTTGTTTTTACTACTCGTTCGGTTTGATTGGCGACCGTGCAGCAGAAACTTTGCGAAGAAAGCGACTGCTTAGAGGTCATTGAACTGACCCGATTATCGCCCGCCTAGCCACGAGAAAAAGTTATGCCTGCTTCAGATTCAGATGAACTGGGACCAAAGTCGAAGCCAAAGTCGCTAACGGACGAAGCTTGGCAAGTATTCTGCGCCGCGGCGAATGGCGACGCTGATATGCTTCAACAGCTAATCAGTAGGGATCCGAAACTTGCAAATTCCCAGGTCTGGTATGAGTCTCCGCTTCACTTCGCAGTGCGAGCAGGTCACGCGAATATTGTTCGGACGTTGCTTCATGCGGGCTGCAATCCGGCGTTCTCGAATTTCACCTACAGCTCCTGGCAGTCGTTGTTGCCGATTGCGAAAGACCGTGGGTTCGATGAAATTCACGCGATGTTGACTGCCGAAATGGAGCAGCGTTTCGACTACCGTCCCGGATACCAACCGCTTTGGGAAGCGATCGTAGCGGACGATTCTGATACCGTGGCAAAACTAATTGCTGCAGATCCAAAATGCGTAACTAGCGGTGACGAACACGGCAATCGAGCAATTCACTGGGCAGTGTTGTCTCGGCAGATTTCAATGATTCAGTTGTTGCTCGATTCAGGAGCTGACATCAATGCAAAGCGGGCGGATCACCAGTCGCCATTGCATATTTCAATCTTTGGCGACTATTGGTTTGGAAAAAAGAATCAGCGTGCCGATACTTCTGCGAAAGCCGTTACGCAGTTCCTGTTGAAGAATGGAGCTAACTACGAATTTTCAGTTGCGGTTGCAGTGGGTGATTTGGATCAAGTGAAAGCGAAACTCGCCAAGGACCCGAGCCTTGCAAAGAAGTTGAACAAGTCGCGACGCAGTCCGCTTTATCTGGCTGCGAGAAATGGCCACATCGAAATTGTCGAATTGCTTTTGGATAGTGGTGCCGACCCGAATTTGCCCGAAGAATGCGCGAGTCGTGGACGGGCATTGTTTGAGGCTTCATGCCGTGAAGACATTCCAATGATCAAGCTACTTATCGCGCGTGGCGCAGACGCTGATGCTTACGTCGATTCATGCGGCAACTGTCTTTCAAATGTCTCCAATCCCGAAGTGATTGCGCTGTTGAAGGCGCATGGTGCCTTGCCAGGCGAATGGGAGTTGGACACGCCGGAAAAGATTACGGCGGCATTACGCGATGATGAATCGTTTCAACCCGAACGTGATCTATGGTCGGGTGTTCTTGGGCAGATTATGAAGCATGATCAAGTTGAACTGCTTGAACAGTTTGTTGAGCGTTTTGGTGATGAGACGATTCGGAGTATGAATCCAACCAACGGCTGGCGGATCCCAAAATCGGAAAAGATGTTAGTGGCGCTATTGAAACATGGTCTCGATATCAACTCACGCGATTGGTACGGTCGTTCGTTTCTACATCACGTGGCGGGCGAAGCTCCTGACCGAGCGATTTGGTTGCTCGCCCACGGGGTCGAGATCAATTCCATTGACAAACAGTCTGGCGCAACGGCGCTTGGGATCGCTGCCTGGGCAGGCAACCTGGCAATGGTGGATGTCTTACTCCAGCACGGAGCCGACCCGTCACTTCCGCATGATTCTAAGTGGGCCCAGCCGATTTCGTTCGCGATGAAGCAAGGGCATGACGAAGTGGTGAAGCGTCTGGTGGAGTCTGAATGAAAAGAGTTAAACCAATCAATTTTCTTGATTAAAGTTCATCCTTCATGCCCTCGCAGTCTCAAGCTTTTCCAGCAACCCACCAAACCAAGTATTACTAAAAGCAAATAGCTAAACGGAGTCAACGTGTCACCAAGCTGGCTAAATATCGTTGTCGTTCTTTTTCGTTTTGGAATTTGGAGAGTTAAGTCTTCTTCCGCAAAGCAAGCTAGTCGTGAATTTACGGTTCCATTAGGCATCACTAGACTCGACACGCCGTAGCTACCGCAGCGAATAAAGTGCCGATTGTTTTCGACAGCACGAAAGCGGCTGATGTTGAAATGTTGATGCAATGCGATGTCGGAATTGAAAGCCATTCCGTTGGCAAGGCACACAATCAAATCCGCGCCTTGCCTTGTCATCTTGCCGGCAAGTCGAGGGTACATGTCTTCACAACAAAGTAGCGCGGCAATGGAAACGCCTTCGACTTCTCCTATAGGTCGGGCGAGTTCGCCGCGTGAAAGCAGCACGCCATCTTGTTCTTCTTTATCAACCAGCCAGTCACTGAGTTGTGGAAAGGAATTTGCAAATGGCACGTACTCTCCGCCGGCCATGAGTTCAATTTTGTCGTGACGACCTGAAAGATTCTCTTGCGGGTCAATTAGGAAAGCGGAAACATATTTGGTTTCGACTTGCGCGTCGTAGTCTGCTAATTGGCCCGACCATGAGTAACCACCGCCAAGCAAGTAACAACCAGGATCAGGGAGTGGGCGGAATTGATAGCCAATCCCAATCGAATTCATCGCGACTTCACTGTCGTCCGAAAAGTCAACCAATTCACGATTGTATTTGCCAAGCGAGCACTCTGGCCAAAGCACGAGATCGCAACCCGCGCTCGAAAGATCACGAGATCGTTGAACAAAATTTTGATGATAACTGGCGTATTCCGTGTCGCCTTGGATCAGACCAACCGAAAGATATTCTCCTGAAAAATTGATGGCTTCTTGTTGAATTCGATTGGAACGGTACGCACCCCAAAGAAAATTGATCGAAGTCAAAATCAGGATGCCAGCGACGTATGATTTGTAATTCGTAAAACGACGTTGCGATGCATAGGGCTGTTGTTTGCTTTTCCAAATCAAACACCCCAGCGGCAACAGACTCGCAATCGCAAAAACTTGAAGCGACACACCTGCGACCCCAAAAATTGAGCTAATCTGAATCAAGGGGCCTGCATTAACGATCAAGCAAGCTTGTCGCGTAGGAAACATGGCTGGATAAATTGACTCAAGAATCAACCAAATTGCTGGTGCGGCAAGCCAACCGTAGTGTGACCATTTTCGTGACAACCACCACAGTCCTGCAAATGAAAAGTACATTCCACCGTGTAACAGGTGAACCGATTGAACAACGAAAAACGTTTTGATAGTCGCGGCGTCCATCAGGTTTTCAATTGTCCAAACCATCCAAGGGTTCGCGAGCAGATAGGCGATGTAACCGGTGATCAATCCGTGAAGCAAACAGATGGACAACCGTTTGAAAGAAACTTGTGCCAACAGGAAAACGCCAAATCCGACGATTCCTAAGACAGCAAGATTGTCGTTTCTCCAGCCAACTCCAAGTCCGGCGCCGGCGAGCGCAACTGTTGACACGAAATAGCTTATGCTCGTCCCGACTCGGGTTTCGCCAGTCGATTGTTCGCCAAGGTTTGAAGCAGTGATCGAGGAATTAGCAACTGCGATGGACACGGCCGACTCCAATAAAAATTTGATGTTATATATAGAAAGCACTCTTCATCCGTGAGAATGCTTTTCTATCGGGTCAACTCGGAAGTTCATCCTGTCGTTCAAGATCGAGCTGAAACTAAAATCAGGTTGCGTCCGGAATTGGCTAATTCGTGAAACCAACACCACTACGACTGACATTCGCGGTTCGATTGTTGCCGTTGATGTTGAAATTCTGATTGCCGAGAATCTGAGGCAAGTTGTTTTGATTCACAGGCGTGTTCGCGGGACCAGCAGTTTGAGCGGCGTTTACAATCGAGATTGTGTAGGCACCGTTCTTAAGTTTGGCAGTCTGTCGAGTTTCTCCAGGCCCCATGTAAATTAGCTTGCCTCGAAACGCTCCTAGCGTCGCCGGAAGCGGAGTCCCAACTGGACGAATCCAGGCTGCGATTCCAATTCCATTGGCTGGTTCAGTGTTTTCAAGAACAACTCGAGCTTTGGATTTAGACTTTCCGCCTCCTCCGCCCAAAACAACAGCCATTGCGTTGTCACTTGAAACCAATGCTGTGCAAACAGTCACGATTGCGATAAACAAAAAATTCTTCACTTCTTTCTCCCTTTGGAAATACTGAGTACGAGACTCAAAACAGAAAACAAAAACTAATAATCATTTTGGCCTTCACGGCCGTTACGGGTGCAAAGCGCTGCAACCATTTCTTTTGTTGCTTCGTTGCCGATGAAATGCACCGAGCCATCGCAAAAAGCACCAAACGCGCCTGAAGGATGGTCGCTGACAATTTCGTCAGCGGGGCGACCTGGCGCGTTGACTCCGTACTCTTCATGAGTGAAACAATTCTTGCCACAAGCCCAAAAGCCATCGTTGATATCCATCACTTCGGAACCCTCGGCGATGCAAATCGTGTTGCTTGTGCCGTCAGTGATTTCGCGCATTTGGACTGGTTTGGCGTCTTTTACTACGGCCGGAAAGTAGATGCCGTTGTGACGATGTTGTGGTACGGGCAGCGTAGTCCACCAAGAACCCGAGATCCCGCAGTAGTCGGTTTTTCCGAGAAAAGACTTGTCCGACGAAGGGCAAGAAAAGATTTCTAACTTTCGTTCTGATGTGGCAAGATTTCGCGATGGTGAATTCCAGGCTGATTCGAAATCAAGCTCTTCGAAAACAGCAACTTGTTCTAGGTAGGGCAAGATTTTTGATCCCCATGAATG
>CAYMFZ010000188.1:0-9359 GCA_964389585.1 uncultured Pirellulaceae bacterium
CGATGTAGCCGGTGAAATTTTCGTTCAACGACCAGTGACTGCAATCAAGTGCAACACGCACCAACCAAATGCAACGTCGTTCACAGCTTGATGTTGCAACCGTAATGTGCTTTCCTGCGAATGACGCTCTGATTTCGAGCAAGGCCCAAACCGCGCAAACGAATTCTCAACCACAAGTCCCCAGTCAGGATCCACGACTTCAAAACACAACCAACGTCTATCGTGCGCCCGTTAGATTCGACTTGGCGTCAGCGAAAACTAAATCAATCGACAAAACGACGCAGCCCGCAAACAGACCTTCTGCCGCCGTTCCCAACGCAATTCTTCGACTGTCCGTCATCGGTCCTGAAATGTTGATCCAAGACACGTCGGATGACTTTGAACTGGTCCTTTACAACACTTCCAACGACGTCGCACAGAACATCATCGTACAGATGCAAGTCTCCGAAGACTTAACGATTGTTGATTTTGACCGCAAAGCATTTCTAAACGACAAAGATCGAACTGTGTCATGGAAAATCGACTCGGTAGCTGCTGGAGTCAAAGAGGTGATTCGATTCCGAGCCGTCTCCGCGTCAACTGGTCGCCATCAGCAGAACGTTAGCATCGGAATGAACAACAAGTTTCAAGGCAGCACGCCTTTCACAGCGGTTGTCATTGAGAATATTGACGACGAGAGCCGCCAACGCCTTGAGTTCGAAAAGTAGATAGTTTCTACGAACAACACGACGCGTGTCGCACGACTTTGAACGATTGAAAAATCAAGAGTATAAAGATGGCAAATCTGAAAAAACCATTGGCCTTGGCTGCTTTTTCTGCAAGTGTGTTGGCGAGTTTCGCAACGCCGTCAAACTTGAGCGCCCAAGATGCTCCACATCAGGAAATTCAAAACGTCGAAGGCAATCTCATCGATGACTCGGTGCCATTCGCAAAACCTTACTCGCCCAAGCAAGCCGACCAACCAGATCGACTAGCCGAAAATACGATCGAAAACTCAACGAGTCAGCCGCTCTTCAATTCGTTGCCGTCGACAGAAGGGTTAAACTCAACCCCGGAATTTTCGTCAGAGCATTTTGCGGTTCCGACTCCTGCGGTTCCCTTTTTGAACAACCAACGAAACACACATCCTTTACCAAGTGTTTCCAGCATGCCAACGGTTATCGTTCGCCCACCAGTGAACCCAACCCGTTCGCTCAACGATCTAACGGTAGACGTTGAGAAAATTTTGACTCAAACCGGGAACGATTATGCGCTCAAGCTTGTCATTCCCGAATCGATCAAAGTCATTGAACTGACACCAGTCGCTGAATCTGCGACCCAACGAAATTTCAAAATTCGTGTTGACCAAACAGGCGATACGAGCGACTCAATGAGCAAGCAACAATCGACGCCTCCAAAGCTACAAATTCCTTCTCAATTCTTGCCGGCGGGATTTAAGCGGAACACCTCGCCAAATCCGACACATGTACCCAACGAGAATGGCTTCAAAAAGAACCCGTTCTATCACTCATTCGGCTTGGATCAGAACACAGCTTTGCTCGAAAACGAAGTCTACTCTAATGTGGTTCAAGCAACTGCCGAAGCCCCAACACCGGCACCTGAACTGTCTGTCGATTTAACGACACGAAAAGAGCCAGCCACTCTTGTTGTATCTGAAATGTACGGTCCGGCAGAATTAGGCTTACATGCCAATGCTGATTTCGTGATTTTTGTCGCCAACCAAAACGCAGAACCAACCAAAGACGTTAACGTAACGCTTAACGTTCCGAATGGGCTTGATGTTGTATTGCTTGACCGAGCTGCCAAAGTGGATGCAGAAGCGGGCAGTCTCTCTTGGAGCTTCGATGAACTGGCACCCGGCGAAGAACATTTTATTCGCTATCGAGTCAAGTCACTTTCTAGCGGCCTTCAAAAACAGAATGTCCGAATCGAACTCGAAAACGATCAGTCGCTCGAATGTGACTTTGACACCCAAGTCATCGCCGAGGGTGAAGATTCTTCGGCACCGTTTCTACCTTACGAAAATGAGTAGTTAGAGTGGATCTGCCAGTAGTGGTCGGAATTCGCGTTTGAACCTTTGGACGCCTCACCTGTCTGACTGAGACTTTGTATAGTCTTGGTGGCGTGAGCAGATTTTCTGGCGACGTCAAATTCCCATTCTCACTTTCGATTTCTTGCATTGCCCGCTGTGGATTCCCAGCCCAAACAGCTTAGTCAGCTCAACGATCTTCAAAAACTAATCTTGCAAACGATGTTGCGCGGTCAGTACCGGTTGCGAAACGAGCTGAAACGTATTCGCGCCGATTTCAAGGCCGGCAAACTTAACGAAAGTCGACTTCAGGCATTCACCGAGAAAGTCCAGCAATCAGTCGCCGCGCGATCGGCTCGACTGGAGAACGCACCAGCGCCGTCAATCGATGAAGGCTTGCCCATCTTCGAACGCGAAGACGAAATCATCGCGGCCATCAAAGAAAACCAAGTCGTCGTCATCAGTGGCGAAACCGGCAGCGGAAAGTCAACTCAGTTGCCGCTGATGGCACTCAAAGCAGGCTATGGAATCGGTGGGCTCATTGGACATACGCAGCCTCGCAGAATTGCAGCTCGCGGAGTCGCCGCGCGTATCGCGCAACAATTGGGAACAGCCCAAGGAACTGATGTCGGTTTCAAGATTCGATTCGCCGACAAAACCAGCGAACGTACGTACGTCAAATTGATGACCGACGGAATTCTGTTGGCAGAAACTCAAGGCGATCGGTTTCTCGAACAATATGACCTTCTCATCGTCGACGAAGCCCACGAACGCTCCCTCAATATTGACTTCTTGTTGGGCTACCTCAAACGCATTCTCGCGAAACGCAAAGACCTGCGGCTGATCATCACGTCTGCGACAATCGACACCCAGCGGTTTGCCGAACACTTTACTCTCAATGAAAATTCGCCGGTCCCAATCATTGACGTTGAAGGCCGAACGTTTCCCGTTGAGATTCGTTACATGCCGATGGACGAAAAGACAGACCCAACGCAAGGCAATTCAGCGGCTGAAATCGAAGAGCACACCGCTCAAGTCTGTCGTGAGCTCGCCGGCATCGATAATGGGGACATGCTGGTTTTTTTGCCAACCGAAAACGACATTCGAACGCTTAATAAAAAACTGCGCGCGACGAGGCTTCCTGGACGCACGACAGAGATTCTGCCTCTTTACGCGAGACTCTCAACCGACCAACAAAACCAAATTTTCCAACCAGGCAAAGCCCGCCGAATCGTTCTGGCGACAAACGTTGCCGAGTCGTCCATCACCGTTCCCAGGATCCGCTACGTTGTTGATACGGGAACGGCCAGAATCAGCCATTACGCGCCGCGAAGTAAAGTTCAACGTCTGCCGATCCAAGCCGTTTCACAAGCCTCGGCGAATCAGAGGGCAGGGCGTTGCGGGCGAATTGGTCCCGGCATCTGCGTTCGATTGTTCAGCGAAGAGGATTACGAGTCGCGGCCGAAATTCACCACGCCCGAAATTCGCAGGACGAACCTCGCCTCCGTCATCCTTCAAACGCTCGCGTTGAAGCTTGGCAAGATCGACGAGTTTCCGTTTCTTGATCCGCCGCGACCTGATTCCATTCGCGACGGATTCAAGACACTTTTTGAATTGGGCGCCGTTGACGATCATCGCCGTTTAACAGAGATGGGTCGCAAACTCGCTCGCATGCCGGTCGACCCGCGAATTGGTCGGATGATTTTTGCCGCGGACGATGAAAATTGCTTGAGCGAGATTCTTATCATCGCAGCGGCCCTTGAAATCCAAGACCCTCGCGTCCGACCTGCTGAGCGTAAACAAGCCGCTGACACGCAGCACGAAAAATTTGTCCACGAGAAATCGGACTTTCTCTCGTTGCTGAACATCTGGGACTTCTTTCACATTCAAAAGTAAAATCTATCGCGGGCCAAACTTAAACTCGCCTGCCAACAAAACTTTCTCTCGTACACATTGATGCGGCAGTGGCAAGACATTCATCGACAGCTTAAGTCGATGACCACAGATCAACGGCTGAAGACGCGTTCACGTAAAGATGACTACAACGCGATCCATCGGAGTCTGCTCGCAGGACTGTTGTCGGGCGTTGCCCTACTAGGTGACCGGCATGAGTACACGGGCGCCAGCAATATCAAGTTTCATCTTTGGCCCGGTTCAGGCGTGTTCGATGCGAAACCAAAATGGATTGTCGCCAGCGAAATCGTTGAAACGACGCGGCGGTACGGTAGAACCATCGGCAAGATTTCTCCCGATTGGATCGAGCGTTTGGCGGGCCATCTCGTCAAGAAACGCTACACCGATCCGCATTGGAGTAAGAAACGCCAAACGGTGATGGCGTCTGAACACGTTTCGTTGTTTGGGCTGCCAATCGTTTCGGGACGTCTGGTTGGTTATGCGAAGGTTGACCCCGAGGCTTCGCGAGATCTGTTTATTGAGAAAGCGCTTGCAGGAGATGAGTACGAAGGCAATCTCGATTTCTACCAACACAATCTTTGGGTGTTGGAAGAGGTTAAGTCAGAAGCGGCCAAGACGCGTGATCGCGAGCTGATTATCAACACCGATACGATTATCGACTTTTACCAGTCACGAATTCCGCTTGAGTCGACGGACGGAGTCGCTCTCGCCAAAGCAATCAAGTCGAATCCAGAATTGGACCAAACGCTTCGAATGACACGATCGGATTTGCTTCCGTCGTCCGAACTAGTCAACGTAACGACTCAGTTTCCCGATCAAGTCCAGGTCGGCTCGATGCAAATTCCGATTCAATATCGCTTTGCCCCCGGAGCGTCGGATGACGGTGCGACAGTTCAAGTTCCGTTAGAGGGCGTTGGTCAACTCGACGACGTGCAAACGGGTTGGTTGGTCCCTGGCTTAATGCAGTCTCGAATTGTCGCGCTGATTCGAAGTCTTCCCAAATCGGTTCGACGAAATCTTGTTCCCGCTCCGGACACTGCAAAAAAAGTCGCCGAGACGATTGAGTTTGGGAGAGGAGTCTTTGTCGATGCCGTTGCAAATGAGCTTTCCAAGATCGGTGGCTTTCCCGTTGACCCGACGCTTTTCAAAACGGAAAAACTTGACGACCATTTGAAAATCAATCTCCAGGTCGTTGATGAAGAGGGAGAAGTCGTCGCTGAAGGTCGTTCCGTCGCCGAGCTTCGTAGTCAACTTGGAGCCGAATACACCAGCAGCATCGTTGAAGTCGATGATGAAACCTGGAAGCAGGATGGTTTGACCGACTGGAGCTGGGATGAGCTTCCCAAAGAAATCATGATCACGCGTGGCGGCACTCACTTGGCTGCGTTTCCCGCAATTGTTGACCAAACCGATTCCGTTGGACTGCGACTAACGGATTCGCAAAACGCGAGTGAGATGACGACGCGGCAGGGACTGGTTCGACTTTTTCAAATCACCAACCGCAAAGCATTGAAGTCGCAAGTCAATTACCTCCCCGATCTTCAACAACACGCGGTCACGTTATCACGGATCATTCCCTCAAGCGAACTAAAACGCCAGCTCAGCGATCTGGTAACGCGTGTCGCCTTTGTTGACTTCAACAAGATTCCACGTGACAAATCAGCTTTCGAGTCGATGCAGCAGAACTCAATCGAGAGAATAAGTATCGCTTCGCAGGACATTGCGAAGTGGCTTCCGAAATTCGCCAATGCCGTCCACGAAGTTCAATTGAAACTTGAAGACATTCCCAATCGGTTCGGCACTGCTAAGGGCGACATCAAGAGCCAAATCGCCGAATTAAAATCCGAAGGGTTTCTGGCGCTGACACCGTGGCAATGGCTGAAGCAATATCCGCGCTATTTCGAAGCGATCAGCTATCGAATTTCTAAACTTGATTCCACGCCGACTGACAAAGAAAGAAGCATGGCCGACGACGTCAATGCGTACTGGCAACAATACGTTGAGATGCACCAAACCCATGCCAGCCAAGCCATCGTTGATCCCGAGTTGCAAACTTTCCGCTGGATGATCGAAGAGCTTCGCGTTTCCCTGTTCGCTCAAAAACTAGGAACCAGCATCACCGTCTCGCCAAAGCGAATGGAAAAACAATGGGCGAAGGTTCGACGAATCTAAAAGGCGCTCGCCCCTAAAACTTAGTTTCTACGTCAATTGCTCTGAGCTTCTTTTCTCAATGGAGAAAAAGCGCCCCCACCACTAGGAGTTCGACCAAGGTAAAGCCACGTCTTCTTAAAGATGACATAAATATCCCTCGCTAAAAAATAAAAAATCAGTTGAAAAGTTAATTGCAAGTAAGTTTGCAAACAGCGCCATTGGAAAGCCAGTCGGGCTCTTGAAAATATAGGATGACAAGCCCTGGATTCTTCGACGGACACTTCGTCTTTATCGTATTAAAATTGACTAACGGAATTACCAAAAACTCGTCAAAACGTAAAAGTTCTGGTGATTAAGTAGTTCAAAACGGCAAGCTCATCGCGATCATTGGAATTCTGATCGGTATGCTCTTACCAGCGGTGCAGCAAGTTCGAGAAGCTGCCCGTAGAACACAATGCTTGAACAATCTTAGGCAACTTGGATTGGCATGTGCGAACTACGAATCGGGCCAAATGGCTTTTCCGACTAGTGGAGCCAACAACTCTAACAAATGGTGGACTCGCGCAGTCCGTCTAGGCTCGCGTGAGCTATCTAATAGTGGTGGAGCGAGTCCAACCTGGAATTCTGAACCGTCTGGTTGGCTTTTCCAAATTCTACCGATGATCGAGCAAGGAAATTTGGAATCAATCCGTTTACCTCAAGGCCTCAATGATCTCAACGTTGATGCTGGAGTTATTCCGATCGAGCAACATATCCCCGTTGCGATTTGCCCAACTCGTGGTCCACAGACTTTCACACATGGAGTCAAACGATGGGCGCTTCAAGATTACGCTTCGACTGGCGGCTGGCCTCGAGGTCCTAACAGTCGGCCAATTTCGGAACCAGGAAACTTTAATTCCCTCGAATGGCACAGCGGTTTGATTCGACCAGCAGGTATTCTTCAAGGACAAAGAAATGCAACAGTCAAGTTTCCAAGAATTGGATACGGGACAATTCCTGATGGATCTTCGAACACTTTGTTGTTGGCAGAAAAATCAGCCTACGCGAAAAACTACAGTCCGGTACTAGCTGCGAACCCAGCTTGGAAGCATCGTGGCGTTATTGGCGGCCAGTTCGCACCGGGATTCGGTACGAACACGCGTTTGCTAATGCCGTTTGCTTCTGACAATCAAGATCATTTCCTTCCACCATGGAACACGACTGGAAGTGTCAAATTGCAGCGAGCATCGGGTGACAACAACCTTTCTCATCGAGGCTGGCCAGTGGATGAGGGTGCCTTTGGAAGTGCTCATCCTGGAACAGTCACTGCTGTTTTCGCGGATGGTTCAACGCATTCGCTTTCAATGAACACGCAGCTTCAGGTAATTGATGATTTGGGCATCTTCAATGATGGTCATGTTGTTGATCACGATAGTTTCTAAAGCTATCAAGAGTTAAATCTTCAAGTTCATTCCCAGCTCGGTTCGAGCTGGGATTCTTTTTTTTCAGGGTTCCACGATGAAGTCTAAATTTTCGTTGTCGATGTTCTTGTTGTTGACGTGTTTGGTCACAACATTTCTCACTGGTTGCGACTCTAACAGCGACGTCAAGGGTATCTACAGCACGAACATCAAAAAGTTACATTTGTGCTACATGATGTACATGGAGAATAACGATTTCGTTGGACCTAAAAATGAAAAAGAGTTCAAGGATTATTTGAAGAACGACGCGACCGCAATTTTTCTCCTGAAGCGTGTCGAAGTCACTCCTGAAATCATTGATGATTTATTTGTAAGTGATCGAGATGGTAAACCGTTTGTGATTCGCTATGGCGTTACTCGCGAAGCAGATCACGCGGTCATTTTTGAGGACACAGGAGTCGAGGGAACCAGATTGATCGCGTTAACAAATCCTTTGGAAGTTCAGGATGAGCAAGAGTACCAGGACTACCTCACTGGAAAGATCAAGCCGGAGTTCGCGCCGGGTGGCGGTGGCATGACCAATGACGAGTCGGAAGCCGCTCAACGTTCCAGCGAGAGCCAGCCGACTGAGGAATAGTACTGCTGGTCCGTCCCTTCGGATCGCAATTTCATACTGACTCAAATGTTAGAACGCACGATTTATCGGGCGTTCTTTTTTATGTCAGTACCTACGTTAGCGGGTTGCGGGCTTTGAAGATGCTTTTGCCGCACGATCGGAGAGAAATTTGAGAGTCGCATCAGGTTTGTTGGTGTGGAACATTCGCACGCCCGACTTAATTAACTGCTCGATTTGTTCCTCGTCATTGTAAACATGCGTTTCAACGATCATCCCGAGTTCGATCGCAGTTTTAATTGCTTCGATCTGCTCCTCTGAAAGCTTCTCGTTTTTTCGAACGTTGATTTGAATCGTTTTAGGTTCGCATCGTTCGTGAACTTTCTTGACCTGCGCGGCATCGTTGACCTTAAACATCACCTCGACTCGGGGAGTTCCATCCGCAAAAAGCTTTTCGATCTTCCAAAGATGTTTGTATTCGGTACGCAAGAAAACTTGCCCCGCCATCTCATGTTTGTGGATCAGCCGAGCAAGCTTGTCAAACGAATCAATCACACCCGGCTTTAGATCAGGCTTGAAGTAGATCCTGTTCTTGCCAGCCAACAAGATCGATTCAAACGACGCCACACCAAAATTGGAAAGGCTTCCGTCACGAAACTTCTTCTTGAGCTTGGCAACTTTTTCAAAATTCAACTTCTCAACCGGACCGGTCCCATTTGTTTCACGTTCCAAACTCTCATCATGCACGACAACGAAAACACCATCGGCGGTTTGGCGAATATCAGTCTCGTAAACATGAAACCCTTTGGTGATTGCGACATCAATATTTTCAACTGAATTTTCAGGCGCCTCGTCTTGTTTGTCGTTGATGTATCCACCCCGATGGGCAGCAATCAAAATCGTTGGGTCCGTCGTATCCGACAATGCGAGCGTTGTTTTTTGGAACAGATTGGTGTCTTGGCAATGATCGACGGGGGCCAAAGTCGCAAAAACGATCGCAACAAGAGTTTGCGTGAACAAGCAATACTTGGACGTCACGAAATTCAGGGGACTCGAATTCATATTCTTGATTTACCGTGGTGTATCGGAACGATGGCCAAGAAGCAATTGATCATTTTACTTTCTTCTCGCTAAAGTTTCGACACTCGGATTGAAACTTAGATTGACATCAACACGATGGGATTCGATACTCAGAGCGACCGCGTGAATACTAGTCTCAAAAGTTATGAGCCGTTGACGCTAGCCTCTAGCC